>CAYUHO010000025.1:0-11148 GCA_964444445.1 uncultured Piscirickettsiaceae bacterium
ACACTTTTTTCTCAGCCTAATTCTAACCTTAGTTATTAAGCGTTTCCTTAATTATTAAATTCGTTTTGAATCTCTTTCAATTTTTTAACCTCTAAATTAGCTTTTTCAGCAATGTTAAGTGCACGCTCAAGTCTTGCCGGTGCAGAACGTCCCATACATTTGTGCTCTGGGTCTCCATTGAATGCTTCTAGCATTCCTTGAATTAAGGCTTCACGATTATTTTTTGAGCCTGTCAGGTTATCTTGAATATCTAAAACGTCGTTCACGACGTCTAGCATGATGGATTGATTATTTTGGGCAAGTTCTTCAACATTTCCGCCTACTTCTAATCCTGCAATATTAGTGGTTAAAATGTAGCAATTTTTTCTAACGAGTTCATATTCTAATTGATCAGTAGAGTTAAGGATGTTTGTGGGTAAGTCTAAGCTATTTAAAGCATTCGAAACAAGTTGGCTGTGCTTTCCAAAGACGGGTGAGGAGATGACGACTTTGCTGTCCATGCCTTTTTTCTTTTCAAACCAAACAGAAATTACGGTTGGTTCAATTAAATCCGAGTTTAGCCAGTCTCTTGGTAAGAGTTCATTTTGCATTAGGATGACATTATTTTGCCATGCTTTAGGTATGGATTGAATAGTTTGATGGATATCAGCTTCGCCGACAGAAATTAAAACGGCTTTTGGGTTGGGGATTTCTCTTGCGATGTTGTCAATAGACATGTTTCGTGTAATACCTTGAACAGGATAGCCTAGTTTAAGAAAGCCACGAGAGAAAACACTGCCTAGTTCACCTACTCCAATAACAATTATCGAATCTTTCATTTTTTACCCTTTATGATTTAAAATACTAAAATTATGTATTGATGGAATGTTACCAGTGGACACGGAAAAGTCAAAATTAAAATCATCCCCCAAAGCAAAATTTACGTGGCATTATTACCTTATGGCATTTGGTGCTTTGATGGCAATGTTGGCCGCAACATTGGCGAGTTGGAGTGGTGTTGTGTCGGCATTGTCGTTTGTTGTTATGAGTCATCCTGTTGTGAAATTACCTGGTATTGGGCGTTTTATTATGCTTGTGATTTTTGCAGTTTTATACGTTTTTTCATTTCCTGACCCGAGTGTTGTTAAAGAAATGATGTCTAATGAAGTTGGACCAGCCTATGTCGAGTAAAGCGTTTGAAGATTATCTAAAAGTTATTTATAAGTTAGCTGATAAGTCTGATGCTGAAAAGGGTGTTAGCACCTCATCTATTGCGGATAGACTCTCTATCTCGCAGGCATCTGTATCAAACATGTTAAAAAAACTTGCCGAGCATAACCTGATTAAGTACGAGCCCTATTACGGGGTATCACTCTTGCCAGAAGGTAAAAAAATTGCATTAAATATGATTAGAAAACATCGTATTTTAGAGCAGTTTTTGGTTGAAAAGTTGGGTTATTCCTGGGATGAAGTGGATGTAGAAGCTGAAATACTAGAGCATGCCATCACTGATAAGTTTACAGACAGAATGTGGGATTCCTTAGGAAGGCCTTTAAGGGATCCGCATGGTTCACCGATTCCCGATGAAAATGGAGAAATTATTTCAGATGAGGTTGTTTCCTTGTCAGAATTTCCCGAAAAAATAAGGGCGCAAGTCATGCGTATACAAAACAGAAGCCCAGAAGAATTGCGTTATTTTTCATCGATAGGGTTGGTTAAAAATGCAATGATTATTATTAATGCTAAAGCGCCATTTAATGGCCCGTTATCGATAGAAATAGACGGACAATTCCATGCGATAGACTATCAGCTTTCAGAATCAATTTTGGTTAGTTAATTTGTCTTCTTCAATTCAGCAAGTACCAAGCACAGAAATTTTATCAGGTTTAACCACGTCTGTTGTTTGGCTTGATAAAAATGAAGACGTTCAATTTATCAACGCTTCAGCAGCTGAACTATTACAGTTAAATGCCAGCAAAGTGATTGGGGTGAATTGGCGTTATATTCTTCCCAAACTACTAGATGAAATTAATAGTTGTGGCACAGGTCGTTTAACCATTCATGATTATGAAATCAACTTGCCAAGTAAGGATAAAACCTTTCTAACCTGTACAATTTCATATTTTGAAATGTCTCAAATGGATGGTTGGTTAATCGAAATGTACGATACAAAACGACTGCATCGAATTACTGAAGAAGATGAACGCTGGCACCAATATGAGGCGAGTAAGCTACTGGTTAAAACACTTGCGCATGAAGTTAAAAATCCCTTGGCAGGCATATATGGTTCGGCACAATTACTGCGAAAAAAAATAAAGAATGATGAGAAGTCTGGCAAGTTTTTAGACGTGATAACCAATGAAGTGAATCGTCTAAAAAACCTAGTAGATAGAATGTTAGGCCCATCAAAGCATGGAAAAAAAGAACCTTATAATATTCATCAAATAATAAACTATGTGCTAGAAGTCATCGAAGGCGAAAAACCAGATAACATCTCCATAAAACTAGACTATGACACCAGTATTCCAACGATTAATATTGACTTTGAATCAATGGTTCAAGCACTGCTAAACATAGTCAAAAATGCTATTCAAGCGATGCACCAACATGGAGGAATGCTCACGTTAAGAACGCGAGTAGAATCAAGATTTACACTCGGTTCAAGAACCTATCCCTTGGTTGCTGTGATTAGTGTCTTAGATGAAGGGGAGGGTATTCCAGCAGAGATAGTAGACAATATTTTCTTCCCAATGGTTAGTTCAAAGAAAGAAGGGACAGGTTTAGGCTTGCCTGTATCACAAGATGTTATCAGAAACCACAAAGGTTTAATTGTTGCTGAAAGCATCCCAGGATCAACCGTGTTTACAGTCTATCTCCCCATTTTAGAATCAATCTAGTTTACCTAGTCTTGCCCCCCCCCTGGTGATTTTTTTATTTCTTACTTTCGAGCTGGTTTATCTCGTGTTTTATAATGTTTTTGATAACTTTCGCTTCATAAATCTATATTAAGCACTTTTTTGGTGCCTTTTCTGCTTTTTAGTATCTTTTTTTCTCTATTTTTTACTGTAACTCATTGAATTAAATTTATTATTTTTTATTGGCATACTGATTGTTTATTTATGGATAGTTGAGGAGAAAGCAATGGCAAAAACAAAAATTGTAGTAATTGGTAATGGGATGGTGGGTCACAGTTTTATTGAGAAGTTAGTGGCTAGTGAGCATTATGATAATTTTGAGGTTCACACCTTTTGTGAAGAAGTGCGTGTTGCTTATGACCGCGTTTATTTATCATCTTACTTTTCAGGTAAAACAGCCGAAGATTTATCCCTCGTTACACCAGGCTTTTACGAAGAGAATAACGTAAAAGTTTATATCGGTGATAAAGCCGTTGATATTGATCGAAAAGCAAAAATAGTCACCTCAGAAAGTGGAATTTCTATTCCTTACGACAAACTTGTTATGGCAACAGGTTCCTACTCATTTGTACCACCGATCACAGGCAATGAACGCGATGGGTGTTTAGTTTACCGAACCATTGAAGATTTAGATGCGATTCAAGCCGCTGCAGATAAAGGAAAAGTAGGAACGGTTGTTGGTGGTGGGCTTTTAGGACTGGAAGCTGCAAAAGCCTTAACTGATTTAGGGTTAAAAACCCATGTGGTTGAGTTTGCACCAAGATTGATGCCTGTTCAGTTGGATGAAGGAGGCGGTGCGTTACTAAAACGAAAAATAGAAAACCTTGATATTACGGTTCATACCAGTAAAGCCACCACAGAGATTGTAGACGGTGAAAACTGCTTAAACAAAATGGTTTTTGCGGATGGAGAATCACTTGAAACCGATATCGTTTTATTTTCGGTTGGGATTAGAGCAAGAGATGATTTAGCTGGTCAAGTTGGTTTAGAACTAGGGCCTCGTGGCGGTATCGTCATTGATAACCAATGTTTAACCTCTGATCCTGATGTGTATGCCGTGGGAGAATGTGCATTACATGATGGTATGATTTATGGTTTGGTTGCTCCTGGTTATGCAATGGCACAGGTTGTGGTTGATCAGTTAAATGCTAAAGTAGCCTCTTTTGAAGGCGTTGACATGAGTACCAAGCTCAAGCTAATGGGGATTGATGTTGGCTCAGTCGGTGACCCACATGGTACAGATGAAAATGCTCTGTCTTATGTTTATGAAAATGGTCCTGAAGAAATCTATAAAAAAATCGTTGTTTCACCTGATGGTAAACGCCTTTTAGGAGCGGTTTTAGTCGGTGATGCTGAGGATTACAGTAATCTATTGCAATTAATGCTCAATGAAATGGATTTACCTGAGCACCCTGATGCTTTAATTCTGCCAAATAGAGATGGCGGTGGCGAAGACTTATTTGGACCTGATGCACTGCCTGCTACCGCACAAATCTGTTCTTGTTTTGATGTAACAAAAGGGGATATTTCTGAAGCCGTTGAGGGTGGTTGTTGTACCATGGGTGACATAAAGGCGACCACCAAAGCAGGAACAGGTTGCGGTGGTTGTATTCAGTTGGTTACCAATGTTTTAAACAGTGAATTAGCCAGTCGTGGTGTTGAAGTTAACACTGATATTTGTGAACACTTTGGGCATGATAGACAAGGTTTGTATCATATCTGCCAAGTGGAAGAAATTAAAACCTTTGAAGACTTATTACACAAACATGGTAAAGGTCATGGTTGTGAGGTTTGTAAGCAAGCGGCAGGAAGTATATTTGGTTCGCTATGGAACAGTTATGCCCTTGAAACAGACAAAATTCAATTACAAGATACCAATGATAATTACCTAGGGAATATGCAGAAGGATGGAACCTATTCGGTTATTCCGCGTGTTCCAGGGGGGGAAATTACCCCACAAAAACTCATTGTGTTAGGTGAATTGGCAACTAAATATAAACTCTACACCAAAATAAATGGTGGTCAAAGAATTGTATTGTTTGGTGCACAAATGAATGATTTACCTGCGATTTGGTCAGCTTTACTTGATGCAGGTTTTGAATCTGGTCAAGCCTATGCAAAAGCCTTAAGAACGGTTAAATCTTGTGTCGGTTCAACTTGGTGTCGTTTTGGTTTAGATGATTCGGTGACCATGGCGATTGATATGGAAAATCGTTATAAGGGGATTCGCTCACCACACAAAATTAAAATGGGCGTATCAGGTTGTACACGAGAGTGTGCAGAAGCGCAAGCGAAAGATGTTGGCTTAATTTCAACCGAAGAAGGTTGGAATGTTTACGTTTGTGGTAATGGTGGGATGAAACCAAGACATGCTGATTTATTTGCCACTAAGCTTACCCAGCAAGAAGTCTTTAAATATGTTGACAGGTTATTGATGTTTTATATCCGTACTGCGGATCGTATGCAAAGAACCGCAACTTGGATGGATAATTTAGAGGGCGGCTTAGCCTATTTACAAGATGTGGTTATTAATGATTCGCTTGGTTTAGGTGAAGAACTAGAAACTCAAATGGCTGAATTAAGAGAAACCTACGCCTGCGATTGGCAACAAGCAATTGATAATCCAGAGTTTACCAAACGCTTCCGTTCGTTTGTCAATGTGGATACTAAAGCGGAGCAACTTTTTGTACAAGAACGTGGGCAAATTAGACCTGCGACGGAAAGCGAAAAGTTATCAGGTATTGCTGTAGAAATTAAGTCAGCTTAATAGCAAGGTTTTGAGGAGAAAAAAATGAGTGATTTTGTTGAGGTTTGTACATTAGATGATTTAGTACCAAATTCAGGGGTTGCCGCTTTAATTGAGGGCGTGCAAGTGGCTTTATTTTATGTTGATGGTGAAGTCTTTGCCCTTAATAACTATGACCCAATTGGTAAAGCTTATGTTTTATCAAGAGGCATGGTGGGTGATTTACAAGGTGAGCTAATGGTGGCAACTCCCTTGTATAAACAGCATTATAGTTTGCGCACAGGGTTGAGCTTGGATGGTGCAGAACAATCTATTCCTAGCTATCCAACGAAAGTAGAGAATGAAAAAGTTTTTGTAAAAGTTGAGGTTTAGCTTTTATGGGAGAACCAGCTTATCTAGCACAAGCTGAAGTGAACACAACTTGCCCTTATTGTGGTGTGGGTTGTGGTATTTCAGTTTCACCTAAAAAAACCATTAATACTTTAAAAGGCTTTGAAGTGAAAGTGGTGGGTGATAAAAATCACCCAGCAAACTTCGGAAAACTCTGTGTAAAGGGTTCGGCAACGGGTGAAACGGTTAACTATGGTGAAAGAATGCTACACCCTCAAATCAACGGTGAACAAGTTGATTGGGAAACGGCACTCACAACGGTTGCCGATAAATTCAAGCAAGTCATTGCAGAACACGGTTCAGATTCGGTTGCTTTTTATGTTTCTGGACAGTTTTTAACCGAAGATTATTACGTTGCTAATAAGCTGATTAAAGGTTTTATGGGCACGGCTAATATCGATACAAATTCTCGACTTTGTATGGCATCAGCAGTGGTGGGTTATAAACGTGCCTTTGGCTCGGATACGGTTCCCTGTTCTTATGAAGATTTAGAAAAAGCAGATTTAATTACCCTAGTCGGCTCTAATGCGGCTTGGGCACATCCAATTGTTTATCAACGAATAGCCGCTGCGAAAAAAGCACGTCCAGACATGAAAATTGTTGTGGTAGATCCACGTAAAACGGCCACTTGTGATATTGCAGATTTACATCTACCTATCAAACCAGGAATGGACGCCGCTTTATTTAATGGGTTGTTGGCTTATCTTGCCCAAAATGATAAGTTAGATAAAAATTATATTGAACATTACACCGAAGGGTTTGATGTTGCTTTAGCAAAAGCAAATGAGCTACAAGGAGATTTAGCTCGATTAGCTGAACAATGTGATTTAGATTTAGCAGATTTAGAATCTTGGTTAGACTGGTCAGCGAATACTCAAAAAATGGTGACCTTTTATTCGCAAGGTGTGAATCAGTCAAGCTCAGGGGTTGATAAATCCAATGCCATTATTAACTGTCATTTAGCTACTGGTAGAATCGGAAAAGAGGGGATGGGGCCTTTTTCAATTACGGGTCAACCGAATGCAATGGGCGGTCGAGAGGTTGGCGGGTTAGCCAATCAGCTTGCCGCTCATATGGATTTTAATAAGCCTGAAAATATTGATTTGGTTTCACGCTTTTGGCAAGCTGAAAATATGGCTCAAGAAAACGGCTTGAAAGCGGTTGACATGTTTAAAGCGGTAGGTAAAGGAAAAATAAAAGCCATTTGGATTATGAATTCAAATCCAGTGGTTTCAATGCCTGATGCAGATGCAGTTAAAAAGGCGTTGGAAGCTTGTGATTTTGTGGTGGTGCAAGATTGTGTGCAAAATACCGATACTACCTTGGTGGGTAATGTTCTATTACCTGCAACAACTTGGGGCGAAGCCAGTGGTACGGTGACTAACTCAGAGCGAAGAATTTCGTTACAACGCCAATTTATGACACCACCCGAAAATGCCCGACCAGATTGGTGGATTTTATCGGAAGTCGCAAAAAAAATGGGTTGGGAAAAGCATTTTAACTATCGAAGTGCAGCCGATATTTTCCGTGAACATGCCCAACTTTCGGCATTTGAAAATAATGGTCGACGAGATTTTGATATTTCATCATTTGCAAATATTAGTGATAGTGAGTATCAAAACCTAGTACCAGTGCAATGGCCAGTCAATGCCAAAAATCCGCAAGGCACAAAAAGAATGTTTGTGGGTAATCAATTCTTTACGCCGTCTAAAAAAGCACAGTTTATTGAGATTACACCGATTGCACCCTTAAGCAAGGCTTCCAAAAAGTATCCACTGGTACTTAACACTGGACGGGTAAGAGACCAGTGGCACACCATGACAAGAACCGCCAAAACGGCTAAGTTAATGGCACATAAAGATGAACCCTATGTTTCGATTCACCCTAAAGATGCACTCAAATATGGTATTAAAAAAGGTGAACTTGCAAAGGTCAAAAATCAATTAGGCTACTTTTTAGGGCGAGTTGATGTAAGCGAAAACCAACGATGTGGTGATTTGTTTGTACCGATGCATTGGACAGGACAGTATTCCAATAAAGGGCGAATTGATGCTCTAGTCGTGGATCATGTTGACCCGCTATCTGGTCAACCTGAATCAAAGCATTCAGTCGTGAGTATTGAACCCCTTAAAGCAAAATGGCATGGTTTTATTCTTACTAAACAGGAACTATCTAATGAGGTTTTAGAAACACTTGATTATTGGGTTAAAATAATGGGAAGTGGTTATGTTCAATATGAAATTGCCTGTCTTGAATTACCGAAGTCACCACAAGAATGGGCAAGTAAATTTCTGCCTAATCAACGGGAAATGATTCAATATAACGATGAAGCAGGGCAACGCTATCGTATTGCAACCCTTGATAATAACTGTTTAGAAACAATTTTGTTTATGGCTCCAAGCATTGACTTGCCTAATAGAAGTTGGTTAGGAAGTATCTTCAAGGCAAATGAAATTGATGCGATCACTCGACTAAGTTTATTAGCAGGGAAAGCCTCTGGTGCAAAGGATGAAGGAAAAACCGTTTGTTCTTGTTTTGGTGTTGGAATTAACACAATTATTGAATCTATTCACAAAAATAAATTGACTAATGTTGAACAAATTGGACAATGTCTAAAAGCAGGCACAAACTGTGGAAGCTGTATTCCTGAATTGACGGATATTCTAGTACAAGAATTGAAATAGCAAAAAACTATTTAGAGTCTAGCTATAATTTAGCTAAAAATCACCAGGGGGGGGGTGTAAATGGATTACTTACCAATCTTTGTAAATATTAAACAACAGCATTGTTTAATTGTTGGTGGGGGAGATGTTGCCGCTCGTAAAGCCGATTTGTTTATTAAATCAGGAGCAATCGTCACGGTGATTGCACCAGAACTCAAAATTGAGATGAAAAATCACCTTGCACTCGGCAAAGTCATTTGGGAAATTGGTGTCTTTTCCAGCAAAATGGTTGAAAAACTTGTCCCGCCTAAGTACGTTATTTCAGCGACGGATGACCAAGAAGTGAATCAAGCGGTTTATCAATACTGTCAACAAAACAATATCCCAGTCAATGTGGCTGACCAAACGCAATATTGTGATTTTATTCTCCCAGCGATTGTTGATAGAAGCCCGATGACCATTGCCGTCTCAACAGGTGGTCGCTCGCCTGTTTTAGCAAGATTAATGAAAGCCCGTTTAGAAACCATGATTCCTGCTGGTTTTAGCAAGTTAGCGGATTTAGTCGGGCGGTATCGCCAACAAGTAAAAGACACGATTAAAAGTTTAGAGGGGCGTAAAACCTTTTGGGAAACCATGCTCGAAGGTGCTTTTATAGATAAAGCCGTACACGGTCGTGATGGCGAAGCAGAAAAACAACTCGTAAAAAAAATTGAAGAAGTCGCTGAAAATGGGCAAATTGAACCAGATGGTGAAGTGTATCTAATTGGTGCAGGGCCAGGTGATCCAGACTTAATGACCTTTAAGGCCTTAAGACTATTACAGCAAGCAGATGTGATTGTGTATGACAGATTGGTCGCACCAGAAATTGTAGAAATGGCTCGCCGTGAAGCAGAGCGAATTTATGTGGGTAAAAAAGATAAATGGCACAAGGTTGAGCAACAAGATATTGGGCAAATGATAATTGATTTAGCCAAGCAAGGAAAACGAGTAGCACGCTTAAAAGGTGGCGATCCTTACATTTTCGGGCGAGGTGCAGAAGAAGCTGAAATGCTAGTCAAAAACAATATCAGCTATGAAGTTGTCCCAGGGATAACCGCCGCCGCAGGCTGTTCAATGTATGCAGGATTTCCGCTTACACATCGAGATTACGCTCAGTCGGTCGTTTTAGTAGCAGGTCATCAGCAAGCAGGTTCTAAAGCAATTGACTATGCTCGTCTCGCTCAATCAGGTGATACCATGGTGTTTTATATGGGAATTAAAAATGCAGCCAAAATTCAACAAGGCTTGTTAGAACACGGCTTATCAGCAAATACCCCCGTTGCGATTATCGAAAAAGGCACTACAATTGAGCAAAGGGATACGATTTGTCAACTGAATAATTTGGTTGAAAGCATTGCAAATCATAAGGTTGAAGCCCCTGCATTGATTATCGTTGGTGAGGTTATTCATATTAGGAAAAGGCTAGAGAATGGCTGACCACCCCTTTGCTGAGTTTTTGCGAATTTTAGGCAAAGGCCCTAAAAGTAGACGATCGCTTACCAAAGAAGAAGCCGAAAGAGCCATGCAGATGATTTTGAATGGCGAGGTAAGCGACAAACAACTGGGTGCTTTTTTACTCCTGATGCGAGCAAATGGGGAAACGCCAGAAGAGTTAGAGGGTTTTATCTGCGCTATCCGAAAAAAATTCATAGACCAAGACAAGCAAAATAACCAACCGATTGACTTAGATGTTTCAGCCTACGCAGGAAAATGGCGTTATCCTCCCTATTTTTTATTAAGTGTTAAACTACTGGTGCAAAATGGCTATAAGGTTTTGGTGCATGGTGATGCTGGACAGTTTGAAAACCGACAATATGTTGAAGAATATTTAAAATTATTAGATTTCAATCAAGCCAGCTCAATTGACGAAGCTAGTGTGTTAGTCAAACAAAACAAAGCCGTTTATCTTCCCCTAAATAATTTTGCCCCGCAATTACGCAATATACTGCATTTAAAAGAAGAGCTGGGCGTAAGAACTGTTTTTAACACTGCGGTTAAATTGCTCAACCCACTAAACTCAAAAAACTGTATGCAAGGTATCTTTCACAAAGGCGTTGAAAACCTACACCATCAAGCCTCCTACTTTAACGGAAGTGAACGGAATTTAGTATTTAAAGGAGAGGGTGGAGAGCCTGAAATACGCCCAGATGTTTTAAGCCATCTTTATTTATCCAATCATAGTCAAAATACTTTTGAAGATGTTTTACTTCCCGCTATTTCAGAACGGTCAGTTAGACAGAAAACATGGCAAAAATCCGATTTGCTGGAACTATGGCTAGGTAAAAAACAAGATAATTATGGTGAAAATAGTATTATCGCAACCACCGCAGTCGCACTAATTGCAATGGATAAAACCAGCAAACTAAATACGGAAGTGGCAATGGAGCAAGCCAAAAAACTTTGGCAAGCTAGGTTA
>CAYUHO010000025.1:11248-15229 GCA_964444445.1 uncultured Piscirickettsiaceae bacterium
GTGGTTGAATAGGTTGTGAAATTTTCTTTTCACCATTAATTCTTTAACCGTTTTAATTATGTATAATTGAAATCAATTATTTTAATAAGAGGATAATGTAATGTCAGTTGTTTCATTCGACACATTAGATTATGTCAAGAAATTAGAAAAAAAAGGGTTCACTGGAGAGCAGGCAGAAGCGTTAGCAGAACTGCAAAAAGAGATTTTTTCCGAAGCCCTAGAAAGTCAAATAGCAACCAAAAAAGATATTCGGGAAATTAAGTCAGAGCATACATTGGGTCGTTGGATGTTAGGGTTTAACCTAGCTTTTACAATTGCCATACTTTACAAACTACTATTTTAAATAAATATTGGTGTCTTTTATATTTTCTTTCCTATCTGGCTAGATTTAAATTGAAAATCGTCGTCATCATTCTATCTGGCGGAAAAGGCACACGCGCTGGTGGAAAAGACAAAGGTTGGTGCGAATATCAAGGCAAACCCTTTATTAAAACCGTACTATCCCAACTGCAACAACAAGTTAAACAGCTTTGCGATAGCCATCCAAATTATCAAATCGAATTCACCATCAGTGCCAACCGAAACTTAGCAGATTACCGTCAATTAGGCGTTGAAGTGATAACCGATCAGCGAACTGGCTTTTGCGGACCCTTAGCAGGAATTGAATCGGTTATAAACAAGTATCGAAACGGTCAAATAGACCGTTGGGTTGTCTATCCTGTTGACTCGGTTGAAGTGCCAACGGACTATTTACTAAAGATGTTGCAACTAGATAAAAGTCAAACTGGCTACCTTGTGCAAAAACAACAAGCACACTATGCCCATCTATCAATTTCTAAAAACAACCAATCAACTTTATCAAACTATTTAGATACAGGTGGGCGTTCTATCAAAGGGTGGTTGAAAGAAAGTCGTGCTTTGCCTGTTAATTTTATGGATGGTGAGGTATTGAAAAATATTAACTCTTGAATTTTTTGGGTTGGTAATGATTCGTTAATGTGGATGATTTCGGTTTTAAAATGGTAGGTAATATATTATGAGACCTTTGCACCCTAAAGGGCATAAACACGAGGTTATTCGTGGATTAAAATGATGACAACTCTGTATCTTTCATCCACAAAATGAATAAAAAATACACCTTCTTTCTGAACGATTCGGAATTTTCGAGTAGCAAAATTTTAAAAAACATCAATTTTTAAGTTCATTTTAGTGCGTTAGTTGTAGGGTGGTTTATTTTGGTGCAATTTTTTAAATTAAAGTGTTGAAAAACATCTACAACCCTATCTTTATAACCTTGGTATATAAATTGCTTATTATGATAAAAAATAGAGCGCTATTTTTAATTCCACTTACAAAAGAGAGAGATATATGTCGTACTTAGAACCTACCGAGTTCGTTACCAAAATGGTTGACTCTGGCGAGTCAAAAATTTACATGTCAACAAAAGATACTGTCATTAGAGCAATTATGGCGGGTGCAATTTTAGCTTTAGCCGCCGTATTCGCAATTACCGTAGCTCTTAAAACTGGTTCACCATTATTAGGTGCGGTTCTTTTCCCTGTTGGTTTTATCATGCTTTACTTGATGAAGTTTGACTTGTTAACAGGTGTATTCATGCTAGTACCACTTGCCCTACTGGATAAAAGACCAGGTGCAGACATGAAACAACTATTTCGTAACTGGGGCTTAGTTTTCTTAGGTAACTTAATTGGAGCCTTAACGGTTGCAGTCATGATGGCGTTTGTTTTTACCTACGGCTTTAATACCGATGGTGGTGCAATCGCCGCTAAGGTTGCAACGATTGGAGAAGCAAGAACGCTTGGTTATCAAGAGCATGGTTTAGAGGGGTGGCTAACCATTTTTATGCGTGGAATGCTTTGTAACTGGATGGTTTCAATGGGTGTTGTTGGTGCGATGGTTTCAACATCTGCAACAGGAAAAGTGGTTGCTATGTGGATGCCAATCATGTTGTTCTTTTTCATGGAGTTTGAGCACTCAATCGTAAATATGTTCCTATTCCCTTTCTCAATGATTATGGGCGGTGACTTCACTGTGGTTGATTATCTACTTTGGAATGAACTACCAACTGTATTAGGGAATCTAGTAGGTGGACTAGTCTTTGTCGCTTTACCACTTTACTACACACACGTTAAAACAAGTGCTGACCGTAAAATTGGATAAATTGGTTTAAATAACAAGTTAGATAAAACAAAAAAGCCCTGCTAAGTAAAAACTTAGTAGGGCTTTTTTATTCCAGTCAATATCTAGCTCCCCCCCCCCTTGGTGATTTTTGCTGGAAACATTTTTATAAACCAGCATAATCATATTAACGGGATAGAGAGTTTTTGGAACCAAGTAAAGAGACATTTTTACTTGTTTTTTAATCGTATCTTTTAAGAGCTTTCTATCCATCTAATTAATGCTATTCTGTTTTATTCTCTCAGTAACTACTTGCATCTTGGATTGATTGTTTTCTTGTGGTTTCATCTGGTAGCTCCCAACCTTGAGTGTGTTTTTTGACAAGTTCAGTCATCATGTCGATATGATCGGTTCTGTCGTTTAGGCATGGGATATAGTGGAAGGTTTTTCCACCAGATTTTTCAAAATATTCCTTGTTTTCTTCACCAATTTCCTCTACCGTTTCAAGGCAATCTGCTGAAAAACCTGGGCAGATGACATCCAGAGATTCAATCCCTTCTCCTGGTAGAGAGTGCATTCGTGAATCCGTATAGGGTTTTAGCCATTCTTCGTTACCAAATAGTGACTGGAAAGAAAGTTCCCATTCATCTTTCGAAAGACCTAGTTCTTTAGCGATTAGGCGGGTTGATTTATGACAATGACCAAAATAAGGGTCGCCTTTTTCAAAATAGCTAAGAGGCATGCCATGTAATGAGAAGAGGAGTTTTTGTGACTTACCATGTTCATTCCAGTGATCTTGAATGCTTTTGGCGATGGCTTCGATATATTTAGGCTCTTCATAGTAGTTATGGATAAAGCGTAATTCAGGAACCCAGCGCCAAGTGGCGAGTTCTTTTACCACTGCGTCAAAGCTTGATGCTGTTGTTGGCGCAGAATATTGTGGATAAAGAGGGAGCACAAGAATTTTTTGGCAGTTAGCTTCTTTAAGTTCAAGTAGAGCGGATTTAATTGAAGGGTTACCATACCTCATACCGAGAGCAACGTGATAGGTATCGTAAGAAAGTTGATCTAACTGAGTTTGTAGTTTTGCTTTTTGCTTTTTGGAGATGACATACAAAGGTGAACCTTCATCTGTCCAAACAGTTTGATAGGCTTCTGCAGACTTTTTTGGACGTGTTTGTAAGATGATGCCGTTAAGGATAAGTGACCATAATAGTTTAGGTGTTTCTATGACCCGGCGATCTGTCAGAAATTCACGTAAATAGGTTCTCAATTCTTTTTCTTTAGGTGCATCAGGTGTGCCAAGGTTAGCAATCAGTACACCAATTTTTTGTTTTGTCCTAGCCATGTATTTTTTAGTGCCTAAAAATTCTTCGGCCATGTCGCTTCTCCTAGTCAGTTGAATAGTTGAGTTGTTCGTAACTTATTCGCCAGTTGCTCAGGGTGAATAATAATGAAAAAGGATATCATTATTTAGATGTTTGTTTAAGGTTTTATCAGCACTTATTTTTAATATTTTTACTCAAGATTTTGTCGTCCATAAAGTGGCTAGTCTCGCTTATTTAGTTACTCCTTTAAAAACAAGGCGTTATTGTTTTAAGCTATCTTTTTTTGAAATTAACCTACAAATTTTCAAAGCAATTTTACACTTCTTTTTAATCACTTAATTTCACTTTTTTGATTGTCGTTTAGTCGTTCTACCCCCCTGGTGATTTTTACCTGTTTTAGGTGGGGAAACCTTCTTAGGATAAGGTTTGTTATACGCTAATGGGAGAATATCCTTTAGCTTAAGGAGACACTTAACAACTGATTAAAATTATGGCAACGCCAGGTTTTCAGCAT
>CAYUHO010000026.1:0-15199 GCA_964444445.1 uncultured Piscirickettsiaceae bacterium
GTTTTAGGTTTTTGCAGTGTTCGATAATTTCGTGAAGCGGAATAGGTTATAACCCCATTGCCATTTTAGCTAGTTTTTTTCGTTGGTTTGGCATGCTCTCCATTGCCATTAACCCCAAGCCTCTCAAGTGACCGACAACGGATGATTTGGTTTCAAAAATTTGAATTAAACTATCAGTGAATCCCATAATACGTTCATGTTCTGGCTGCCTGAGTCTTTCATATTCTAGCAACCTATCCGCATTCCCTAAATCTTTTTGCTGATCGGTTAACAGTAAAAGTTCTGCAATATCGCTAATCCCCAAATTTAAACCCTGTGCCGCAACCGGGTGCTGGGTATGTGAGGCATTACCAATTAACATCGCTCGATTCGCAATCATTTTTTTTGCATAGCTTTCAATCAAAGGATAGCTTACACGATTTGAAACCGAGACAAACTCTCCTAATCTTTCACCCATCTTTTCAGTGAAAGCATCAATAAACTTATCATCTGAAAAAGCCTTTACCTGCTCAATTTTTTTATTTGGCACAACCATCACAGCCTTGTGAAATTTTCCACCCATCGGTAACAATGCAACAGGGCCTTCTGTGGTAAATCGTTCATACGACCACCCTTGCGGATCTTCTTCTGTTTCAATTTTGGCAATCACTCCAAAAGCATCATAGGATTTTTCTATCGCGGGTATATTTAGAATCTCACGCACCTTTGAGTTTGTTCCATCTGCACCAACGATGATCTGAGAAGAAAGTGTTTCGCTCCCCCCCCCCCTGGTGATTTTTAACTGAACTTCTTGATTATCTGACTCAAAACTAACGAGCTCGGCTTCCGATAATATTTTTATCTTAGCTTCCTCTTCTGCTTTCTTCCAAAGCTCCTTCCCAAGGTCAGCAGAGGTAACACTGTAGCCGAGTGCATCAACGTTCATCTCATCTGCATGGATTTGCGTCAGACCTAAATAACCTTTTTGCGAAACATGAACATGTTTTATCTCAGTTGTAACCGCTTGTAAATCATTCCATAAACCCAGTGAATCCAATACATTCATTGAACCATTCGTTAACGCTAGCACCCTTCCATCAAATGATGGGCTTTGCTGAACAGCTTCCTTTTCAACAATCGCCACTGACTTACCTTGCTTGGCTAAGCCAATCGCTAAAATTAACCCAACAGGACCTGCACCGATAATTACCGCATCATAGTGAGACATTAAAATTGTTCCATATAGATTTCTATTTCTTGAGTGGTTCTAGGTAAACCTTCTGTTAAAATTTGATAACCTTGCTCGGTCACTAATATATCGTCTTCAATACGAATACCAATATCCCAATATTTTTTATCAATAGATTCTTCTTTCCCTACCTCGGCAGAAATGTACAGTCCAGGCTCTACCGTTAAAACCATTCCTGGTTTTAAATTTCGCCACTTTTTATTCACTTTATAATTGCCAACGTCATGAACATCCATCCCTAACCAATGACCCGTTCCATGCATAAAAAATTTTTTATAGGCTTTATCGGTAAGCAGAGTTTCAAGTTTACCACTCAAAACCCCCAATTGGATTAAGCCTTCCGTTATAACCCTTTCAGCACATTGATGTAATTCATCATATTTTAAATTGGGTTTAATCATTCTGATAACCGCTTGCTGCGCTTTTAACACTAGGTCATAAAGTTCTTTCTGCTCAGTGCTGAATTTTCCAGTCTTTGGAAAGGTTGTTGTAATATCACCGGCATAACCTTCATATTCTGCCCCGGCATCGACCAAAATAAGCGATGTTTCTGCTAACTTAGCATTGTTTTCTGTGTAGTGTAAAATACAAGCATTCTCTCCACTTGCACAGATTGAATTAAAGGCAACTCTTGGAGAACCAGCCTGTTTAAACTCACTTTCCAATCTTGCTTGAACTTGATATTCGTATTCTAAATCTGATATTTTCATGGCGGCCAAATGCCCTTGTACAGATATTTGAGCGGCTTTTTGCATAATGACAATTTCTTCTGGGGTCTTAATTAACCTCAATTCATGCAATAGTGAGTCGACATCCTGTAATTTATGAGTTGGAGTAATACCCTGGCGAACCTGTGCTTTTTGCGTGCCCAACCAGTCACTGATTTTTTCTGACCAGTCAGATAATTGCTCAAAACTGAAATGAATTGTTTCTATGTCTAAAACAATCTCTTCCATTTTTTCAGCGAATTCACACAGCGCAAAAGCTTCGTCTACAGAAAGTTGGTTTGCCGCCAACTCAACGCCGAGCCGACGCCCTTGCCATATTTCTTGTTTTTTATCTTTTGGACGAACAAATATCAAAGCTTTTTGTTCATTATTCTTTTTAACTAAAACCAAAATTGAATCTGGTTCACAAAAGCCCGTTAAATATCTAAAGTCTGAATTTACCCGAAAGGGGTATTCCACATCTCGGTTACGAATCTTCTCCTCACCTGCGCAAATCAAAACGATAGAATTGTCTTCGATTTGCGAAAAAAGTCTTTCTCTATTTGCTCTCCAAACTGACATTAATGCAAGGTTCCTGTTGCAGGCTCTTCCGTTACAATTCTAGAAGCTTCCGCAGGGTTTAAATCTTCATTGATAGTCATAATTCCAATTTTTACAAACTCCATTAATTGCATCAAATTCTCTTCGTTTTCCTCTGCATCATCTTCCATCTCATCAATATCAATCGCGGCAATATTACCAAAGTCTTTTAATAATTCAAGTACATCCCCTTTTAAGGTTTCTTTGTCTTTATTGACCAAACCCATTCCATATAAAAACCCCTCACAAATATGCCCTAACATATAAGCTCTGGTCGCAACATCTTCTCCTTCACTAGGCAAGCAAAGTTCCAGTTCAAACCCAGAACCATTCAACATTTGATCTGCTTCTAAATAGAGTTCATGCAAAATGACTAAAAAACTTTCTTTAACAGACTTTATTTCAGCTTCAAGGAGTATCTTCTTAATCCAAGCTGCTTCTTGTATTTCATTATCACCACACATTAAGCCAAGCAGCATACCTTGCAAAAATGAAGGTGATTCTAATTCTTGATAAGGTTCTAATAATTCACTAATTCGATCAAATTCCATGGTTTGTCCTTGAGAAAGTTTTACTAATGTAGAATAATAACATGTTCTTAAAACAGAGTTAAAACTACTATGCTAACACTTTCACTGATGGGTCACACTTTTGAAGTCCCTTGCCAACCGGAAGAAAAGGAAAAGCTAATTGATGCTGCCACAATGCTTGAAGAAAAGCTTGAAATGGTAGCCGGACTAAGAGGCGAAAGCAAAGTTTTAATGGTCGCGCTCAATATGTGCTACGACTATCTACAACTCAAATCAGAGACCACACAATATTGTGAAAATTTAGATGAACAATTAGCACAACGCATGAATGAAATGCTGGAAACAAATAACTCAGAAAAAAACAAAAAATCACCAGGGGGGGGTAAGCTCCCTAAAGAAGACACTGAATAACTAACTTAAAATTCTGCGTGGACTTCCAGCCTATCAATTCTAGGCATGACTTGCAGGCAAGGGTTATTCCCTTGTCAAAAGTCATAACGACGAAGAGATGGGCTAGAAGTCACGCCCTGTGGGGCTTAGCCAGAAATTAAGTTAGTTATTCAGTGTCTCCTAAAGTGAGCATCTATGCTCAGCCTGCTTTGACAAACCTTCAAGCTCTTCTCATAGAAAATTCTAATCAAACTAATTTTTTTATAGGGGCATATATTGGTATAATGTAGCCCTATACGGGTTAGGTCAAAACCCCTGCCGATAATTTTAAAATTGGGGCCAGACGCTTTTAACAGTGAGATTCTCGCTTTGTCCGAGAAACCTAAGTTTTTTGAAGAGGTTGCCACCTGAACTTGACGGTTCAGGGTTCGTACTTAACTCGTATTCTTTCCTATATTTTTATATACTTAATTTTATGTCAAATTCTGTCCAACAAAGACAACAAGCTCGCTCAGCACGTAATGCACTTAGCTCTGAACAACAAAAAAAACATGCCTTATTAGCAACCCATAAAATTCTTTCATCTGATTTCATTAAAGATAAGCAACAAATCGCACTATTTTTATCACAAGATGGTGAGCTCTCAACTGAACCACTTATTCATGCTCTTTGGAAAATGAACAAACAAGTTTTTTTACCTAAAATAACTTTTGAAAAGCAACTTGAGTTTATCGAATACTTAACGACTACAAAGCTCAAAAACAACAAATACAACATCCCCGAACCCCAAACAAATAATGGGTTGATTAAAACAGCAACGCTAGATTTAATTTTGATGCCACTAACGGCTTTCGATACTAACGGAAATCGTATTGGAATGGGAGGTGGCTATTACGACAAAACGTTGCAATCTATACCGTCGAATAACAATCCAACACTTGTTGGCTGGGCTCATCAATGCCAGAAGGTAGCAAAAATCACACCCAACCCTTGGGATGTAAAAATGAATGCGCTTATCACTGAAAAACAAATTTATAGGTTCTCCAGTTCCTAATTTTTCAATTAAGTTTATATAGACTATTTACACAACCGAATGATGGTCATTTCTATACCATAATTAGAGTATAATACCCGCCTAATAAAATTAATCACTTAGGTAGAACATGAGCAATAACTCCTTAGCAAAAAATAAAATTAAAGTTCTTTTATTAGAAGGGCTTCATCCAAGCTCTGTAGAAGTTTTTAAGGAAAATGGTTATGAGAATATTGAATATATCAAAACCTCACTTGCCGACGATGAGTTAAAAGAGAAAATTAAAGATGTTCATTTTCTTGGAATTCGATCTCGTACCTATCTTACCGATGAGGTATTTGCAGCCGCTAAAAAGCTTGTTGCGGTAGGCTGTTTTTGTATTGGAACCAACCAAGTTGACCTTGAATCTGCAAAATGCCGTGGTATCCCTGTTTTTAATGCTCCCTTTTCTAATACTCGCTCTGTAGCAGAACTCGTTTTGGGAGAGATTCTGCTCCTACTAAGAAGAATACCTGAGAAAAATGCCAAAACCCATCGTGGTGAGTGGGATAAATCCGCAAATGGTTCAGTAGAAGCTCGTGGCAAAACCCTTGGAATTGTTGGCTATGGTCATATTGGTGCGCAATTAAGTATTATGGCTGAAAATATCGGTATGAAGGTCAAATTCTATGATGTACTTACCAAGCTCCCTTTAACCAATGCAACTCAAGTCAAATCACTTGATGAGCTTTTAAAAACATCAGATGTTATTTCATTACATGTGCCTGAAAATGATAGTACCCAGAACATGATGACTGCCAAAAACTTTTCCAAGATGAAAAAAGGCGCTATTTTTATTAATGCCGCACGCGGAACTGTCGTGGGCATTGAAGCCCTTGCAGAGGCTTTAAAGTCAGGTCAAATTGGTGGTGCTGCCGTTGATGTCTTTCCAGTAGAACCAAAGTCAAATGATGAAGAGTTTGCCTCACCATTACGAGGTATAGATAATGTAATTCTCACGCCACATATCGGAGGAAGCACCGAAGAGGCGCAAGAAAATATTGGGCTAGAAGTTGCAAATAAACTTGTTAAGTATTCCGACACAGGAATTACGATTTCAGCGAAAAACTTCCCAGAAGTCTCTTTACCTGAACATTCTGATCCTTCAAGTTGTGATAATGGCTGCAGTCGATTACTGCACATTCATCATAATAGACCAGGAGTAATGACCCAGATAAATGAAGCTTTTTCGAATATCAATATTGCAGCGCAATATCTACAAACTAACAATGAAATTGGTTATGTCGTGATTGATATTAATAGTAAAGATCGTGAAGCAGGTTTAAAAAAGTTAAAAGCGGTTGATGGCACAATTCGAACCAGAATTCTGCACTAAGGGATATTTTAATGACACAGAAAGAACTCATTCAAGAATTTGAAAACATCGTGGGTAGAAAAAATGTACTCACAAAAGAAACCAAAACGGCTTACTACCGAAGCGGATTTCGTTCAGGCACTGGTTCTGCCTTAGCAGTTGTTTTCCCGAACACTCTTTTAGAACAGTGGAAGTTAATAGAAGCCTGTGTCGCAGCAAACTGCATCATTATCATGCAAGCAGCAAAAACGGGGCTAACAGAAGGTTCTGCGCCTAGTGGAAATGACTATGACAGAGAAGTCGTTGTTATCAACACGCTAGCAATCAACCAGATCCACTTAATCAATGATGGCAAGCAAGCCATTAGTTTACCAGGTGCAAGCCTACATGACCTAGATGAAATACTAATCAAAAAGAGTCGTGCGCCTCACTCTGTTATCGGCTCATCCCAACTTGGCGCAACCGTCATCGGTGGTATTGCAAATAACTCAGGGGGTGCACTGGTTAAACGTGGACCTGCTTATACTGAGCTTGCCATTTACGCTCAAGTGGATGAAAATGGCGAACTACACCTTGTTAATCACCTTGGTATTGATGGACTGGGTGAAACACCAGAAGAAATTCTAAGCAACCTTCAAGAAGGAAATTTTAATCCGACTAAGATACGTTATGATGCAGGTATGGCCTCAGACAATGAATATGTCGAACGTGTTCGTGATATAACCTCTGACATCCCAGCACGCTTTAATGCTGATGAACGTCGTCTATTTGAAAGCAGCGGTTGCGCTGGAAAACTAGGCGTTTTTGCTGTTAGAACAGACACTTTTGCAATACCAGAAAAAGAACAGGTTTTTTATCTTGGTACCAATAATCCTGATAAACTTGCTCAACTGCGTGAAGACATCCTAACCAACTTTGAAAACCTGCCTGAAATGGCTGAATACATGCACCGAACTATTTTTAATATTACTGAAGACTACGGAAAGGATACCTTCCTTGCAATTAAGTATTTTGGTACTAAGAACATGCCATTATTCTTTTCTTTAAAAGCAAAAGTAGAACATCTATTAAAACGTATTCCATTGCTGTCTGATGCCATACCAGATATCTTTTTGTATTATTTCAGCAAGCTTTTTCCACAACAACTTCCTAAACGGCTACTCCAGACCCGTGATAAATATAAACATCACCTAATCTTAAGTATGAGTGACGAAGGAATTCAAGAAGCAAAGGCGTATCTGGAAAAGAACTGGTCAGAAGACTCTGATGGTGGTTTCTTTGCCTGTACCCAAGAAGAAGGTGATAAAGCACTGCTACACCGCTTTGCTGCTGGTGGAGCTGCAGGACGCTACCGTATGATTAATAGTGATGAGGTTGAGGGAATTTTAGCGCTCGATATCGCATTACGTCGAAATGATAAAAACTGGGTTGAAGAGCTACCAAAAGAAATAAGTGCCCACCTTGTGCATACAATGCATTACGGTCACTTCATGTGTAACGTTTTCCACCAAAACTACCTCTTCAAAAAAGGAACGGATAACGCTAAAATGAAATCATTAATGCTTTCTTTTTTAGATGAAAAAGGAGCAAAGTACCCTGCTGAACATAACGTAGGACATTTATATGAAGCAGAAAACAGTCTACAGAAGTTTTATTCTAAACTAGATCCGACCAATACATTTAACCCTGGAATAGGGAAGATGAGCAAATACAAGCAAAGCTGTAACTGCTGTCATTAAAGAAAAGAATAGTTTAGATTCACACCAAAAAATTGGGATTGTTTGAGATAGAAGATTCTAATTGAATTAAAAACAATAAATAATATCAGGCAAAAAAAAGCCAGTAAAAACTGGCTTTTCATTTCTAACTTAAAGGCTAATTAACGGTAATAAGCACCCATCAAGTAAGCTGTACCACGGAATTGTTTTGCATCAATAGAATCAAACAATCTAGCCCATTTTTTACGATCAGCAGGTGTCATGACAGAAGAAGGATTTAAACCTTTCGTTTTATCACCATAGGTTGCTTCAATCTTATCTAATTCAGCATAACACTGTTTAACAGATGATTTTTGCTCATAAGCTTGAGCAGCCGTTGAACCTTTTTCTAAAGCAAGTTTAACGATTGTATCACCGTCAGTAACACAGTCATTATATACATCAGCCTGCACATTCAAAGAAAACATTGCGATTGCCGAAACAAATAGAGCTTGTAAAGTTAATTTTTTCATCCCGCTCCTCCAGTATATTAAAACTTAATTATTTAACGCGAGTATTTTGAACGTTTTAGAGAAAAAAAACAACTAAAAAATAATGTTATCGTCATTAATAAAACTATTCCAGCCATAGCAAATAAGTAAAAAGAGATTTGACAAAGTTCTTAGTCGTAATTTAAACAAAACTTAAATGTATTCAATCTCTACAATTTCATAATCAATATTGCCACTTGGTGCAATGACAATAATTTCATCGCCTTCTTCTTTGCCAATCATAGCTTTTGCAACGGGAGAATTAACAGATATTTTGTTAGAGGCAATATCGGCTTCCTCATGCCCTACAATTTTATAAACCAACTCAGCATCAGTATCAATATTCAAAACCGTTACTGTCGAACCAAATATCACCTTTCCTTTTGCATCTATTTTAGTGACATCAATTATTTGAACTGAACCGAGCAAAGATTCAATTTGGCTTATTCTAGCTTCCATTAACCCTTGCTCTTCTCTAGCGGCATGATACTCAGCATTCTCTTTCAAATCACCATGTTCCCTTGCTTCAGCAATGGCTTTTGTTACAGCAGGTCTTTCAACTTTTTTTAACTGGTTCAATTCTTCTTGAAGGGTGTCTGCACCTTCTTTAGTCATTGGATGTCTTTGCATTATTTTTCTCTAAACAAAAAAAGCCGAACAACAATTATTCGGCATATCTTTCTAAATTAATTTAATTAAATATCTTGTAAACGGGTTACTTTTTCATTCTCCAAATACGCCATTGCATCAACCATCGCTAATGCACCTGCCATAGTAGTCGTATAACAGGTTTTTTGCATTAGTGCTTCTCTACGGATGCTTGCAGAATCTTTAATGCTGACAGAACCATCTGAAGTATTTACAATCAGATCAACTTCTCCATTCACAATTGAATCAACAATATTTGGTCTTCCTTCTGCAACCTTATTTACAACTTTGCAGTCTATATTTGCCTCCTCTAAAGACTTCGCAGTTCCACGAGTAGCTAATATCGTAAAGCCTTTATCAATCAATCTATTGGCTAATTCTAAGACCTTCTCTCTATCAGCCTGACGAACACTTAAAAAAGCTTGTCCAGATGTTGGCAATACAGTTCCTGCTGCCAATTGTGCCTTTTGATACGCCTCTGCAAAATTAGAACCAATACCCATAACTTCACCGGTAGACTTCATTTCTGGCCCTAGGATTGGATCAACCCCTAAAAACTTAACGAATGGAAAAACAGCCTCTTTTACAGAGAAGTGTTCAGGAACAATCTCTTGTGTAAAACCCTGATCTTTAAGCTTTTTCCCAACCATACAACGTGCTGCAATTTTAGCTAAAGGTTGTCCCATTGCTTTTGATACAAATGGAACCGTTCTTGAGGCACGAGGATTAACTTCCAACACGTAGATATCTTCACCTTTAACAGCAAACTGCGTATTCATTAAGCCAACTACATTTAATGCCTTAGCCATTTTGACAACTTGATTACGAATTTCATCTTGAATATGCATTGGAACACTATAAGGCGGCAATGAACATGCAGAATCTCCTGAGTGGATTCCAGCCTGCTCAATATGCTCCATTACACCACCAACAACAACATCTTCTCCATCACATACAGCATCAACATCTAATTCAATTGCATCATCAAGAAATCTATCCAAAAGCACTGGTGAGTCATTTGATACTTTTACTGCTTCACTCATATAACGAGATAAATCCGCATCGTTATAAACTATTTCCATTGCCCTTCCACCAAGTACATAAGATGGTCTAACAACTAACGGATAACCAATTTCGTTTGCTAATACAAGCGCTTGCTCATTACTTTTTGCTGTTCTATTTGGCGGTTGCCTTAAACCCTGTTCATTTAACAACTGCTGAAAACGCTCTCTATCTTCAGCTAAGTCAATTGAGTCAGGTGTTGTTCCTACAATCGGAACACCTGCTGCTTCAAGATCTTCAGCTAACTTAAGTGGTGTTTGACCACCATATTGAACAATAACCCCTTTAGGTTGTTCAACATCAACGATTTCTAAAACATCTTCTAGAGTTAAAGGTTCAAAATACAATCTATCAGAAGTATCATAATCCGTCGATACGGTTTCAGGATTACAATTGACCATAATCACTTCATAATCATCTTCACGCATTGCCATTGCAGCATGAACACAGCAGTAATCAAATTCAATCCCCTGACCAATTCTATTTGGTCCACCACCTAATACCATGATTTTTTCTTTGTCTGAAGGGTTAGATTCACACTCTTCTTCATAGGTTGAATACATGTAAGCGGTTGATGTCTCGAATTCTGCCGCACAGGTATCTACACGCTTGTAAACAGGGCGAACTTTTAAAGTATGTCTAAACTTACGAATAAAAGCAGCATCAGTGTCTAATAACTTGGCAATGCGATTATCTGAAAAGCCTTTACGCTTGAATTTTCTAAGATAACTTTCATCTAAAGCATCTAGCCCTCGTTGTTTAAGGTCATCTTCCAAATCAACTAATTCTTGGATTTGTGATAAAAACCAAGGGTCAATTTTTGAAATATCAAATACAGTCTCTAAGTCCCAACCTGCACGAAATGCATCAGCCACATACCAGATTCTTTCAGAACCAGGTGTACGTAGTTCTTGACGAAGTACATCTTTGATTTCTTTATCATCCATTTCTGATAGAGGCATGATTTCGTCAAAACCACTCTTATCGGTTTCTAAGCCTCGAAGTGCTTTTTGCATAGACTCTTGGAAATTTCGACCCATTGCCATCACTTCACCAACAGATTTCATCTGAGTTGAAAGTTTTTCTTCTGCTTGCGGGAATTTTTCAAATGTAAAGCGTGGTATTTTTGTCACCACATAATCAATAGATGGTTCAAATGATGCTGGCATTCCACCATCAGTAATGTCATTTTTCAATTCATCAAGCGTATAACCTACTGCTAATTTTGCAGCTACTTTTGCAATTGGAAAACCAGTGGCTTTAGAAGCTAAAGCTGATGAACGAGAAACACGAGGGTTCATCTCAATAATAATCATACGTCCTGTTTCTGGATTGATTGAGAATTGAACATTCGAACCACCGGTTTCAACGCCAATTTCACGCAAAACAGCCAAGGATGCATTACGCATTATTTGATATTCTTTGTCGGTTAAAGTTTGCGCTGGAGCGACTGTTATTGAATCTCCTGTATGAACACCCATTGGATCAAGGTTTTCAATTGAACAGACGATAATAGCATTATCATTTTTATCTCGTATAACCTCCATTTCATACTCTTTCCAACCTAAAATAGATTCTTCAACTAACAACTCATTTGTTGGAGAAAGGTCTAAACCAAGTTTACAAATATCTTCAAATTCTTGTTTGTTATAGGCAATACCACCACCAGAACCACCAAGTGTAAATGAAGGCCTGATGACAGTTGGAAAGCCTACTCTTTCTTGAATCTTCCAAGCTTCTTCTAAATTATGAGCAACATCTGAATCAGGCATATCTAGCCCGATTTTCATCATGGCTTGACGAAATCTGTCTCGGTTTTCAGCTTTATCGATCGCATCAGCATTTGCACCAATTAGCTCAACATTAAATTCTTTTAATACACCCTTACTATCTAAGTCTAAAGCGCAGTTTAAGGCAGTTTGCCCACCCATGGTGGGTAGAATTGCATCAGGTTTTTCCTTAGCAATTATATTTCTAACCGTTTTCCACTCAATTGGCTCAATATAGGTTGCATCAGCCATCTCTGCATCGGTCATGATAGTCGCAGGATTAGAGTTTACAAGAACAACTCTATAACCTTCTTCTTTTAATGCCTTACAAGCCTGCACGCCTGAATAATCAAATTCGCAGGCTTGTCCAATAATAATAGGACCAGCACCGATGATTAAAATACTTTTAATATCTGTTCTTTTTGCCATCTTTTTTTCCTATTATTTATTGTTAGACTTATTTTTAAACTGTTTTATATTATCGATGAATTGATCAAACAAAGGCGCAACATCATGTGGTCCTGGGCTAGCTTCAGGATGCCCTTGAAAACTGAAAGCAGCTTTATCTGTACGTTGAATCCCCTGCAATGAACCATCAAACAATGAATGATGCGTTGCCACCAAGTTATCTGGTAAAGTGTTTTCATCCACGGCAAAACCATGATTCTGCGCTGTAATCATAACGCTTTTGCTTTCAACATCCTGGACAGGGTGGTTACCACCATGATGACCAAATTTCATTTTTTCAGTAGTTGCACCTGAAGCTAAGGCCAATAGCTGGTGACCTAAGCAAATCCCAAATACTGGGATTTCAGTCTTTAATACCTTCTGAATGGCTGAAACAGCATAATCACATGGTTCAGGATCACCTGGTCCATTAGATAAGAAGATACCATCAGGTTGCATCGCCAACACTTCTTCAGCAGGTGTTTTAGCAGGCACGACAGTCAGTTTACAACCTCTATCTGCAAGCATTCTCAGAATATTGCGTTTTACACCATAGTCATAGGCAACGACATGAAACTCGGCATGATTAGAACAATCTTTATGTCCATCAGCAATTGACCAACTCCCCTCAGTCCAATTGAATAACTTGGAGGTTGTCACTTCTTGAGCTAAATCTAATCCTTTTAGACCTGAGAAAGACTGTGCCTTTAATACAGCTGCATCTGCATCAATATCAGCACCAGTCACAATCACACCTGACTGCGCACCCTTGTCACGTAAGATACGCGTCAACTTTCGTGTATCAATATCAGAAATGGCAACAACATTATTGTCTTTTAAATAGTCAGGTAAAGACTTCTCTGCTCGAAAATTACTTAAGAGGGGTGGGCAATCTCTAACAATTAAACCTTGAGCCATAATAGCGCCAGACTCATCATCTTCTTCATTAACCCCTACATTTCCGATATGAGGATAAGTTAAAGTTACAATCTGCTTAAAATAAGAAGGATCAGTGATAATCTCCTGATACCCTGTTAATGAGGTATTAAAAACAACCTCCCCGACAGTTTCACCATCTGCTCCTAATGAGTTCCCCCAAAAAAGCGTCCCATCCTCTAATGCCAGCAAAGCCTGATTCATATTTATTGTCCTAAGTTTAAACCTTAACACAGTATCAATTTTAGAAGCATGCAGATACAAAAAAACGATAACTTCCCTTTAAAAGAAAAGATATCGTTCTAATGTCTAAAGAAATGACAGACGGCCATCCTTTTTATACTCCAATATTTTCACTGAGCTTTAAGCGTATGATTTTTATTAGCGAAATTTTACTTTAAATACCAACTTCTGTCCACTGAAATAGCAACTCAGAATCAATAAAAAAGAATAGAAAAAAATACAGAAATAAAAAAGCCCCACAAAGAGTGAGGCTTAAAATATGGTGCCGAAAATAGGACTTGAACCTACAACCTACTGATTACAAATCAGTTGCACTACCAATTGTGCTATTTCGGCGAGTTGGTGCGTATTATAAGAACTAGCAATAATAAGTCAATACATTTATTTGCAATTTATTACTTTTAAGGCACCCACAATTACCAAATCAGAAACCACCTCAATTTGCTCATTCATAAGTGGTTGAATTTTTGCAAAATCACCGCCAGCAGCCAATATTTTAAACTCAGATTTCTTTTCATTTTTTATATCAGAAATAAAACTATTTAAAAAAGAAGCCACCATATAAAGCGTTCCACCAAAAACTGCATCATTTGTATTAGTTGGAAATGAATCCCCCGTAAAACTAAATGAATAATCATCAATATTAATTAAATCTGTACCTTGAGTTAAGGATTTTCTCATTAATGTTAAACCGGGGACAATGACCCCCCCTTGGTGTTTTTTATCAAAAACGACATCAATTGTTAAAGCTGTTCCTGCACTGATTATAATCGTATTATCTGAGTAATCAGATGCTGCTAGAATTGACAACCATCGATCTACCCCAAGTTTTCGATAATCCCTATAGCCGTTAACAATGCCAAACATTTCTTTTTTAGTTGTCAATTCTTCAGTTTCAATCTGAAATGTGTCAATAAAAAATGCATTAAGTTTATTTAATACAACTCTAGGACCTACACAAGCAACCACAACCCTAGATAAATCATCTGAGAACTTGTTTACAATTGAAGCAATATCTTCTGAAATAGAATCATTACTAACGGAGCACACGAAGCAATATTCAACACCGGAGTAACAAGCAATTTTAGTATTGGTATTGCCTATATCAATTATAAAAATCATTACGACATTTCCTTAAAACTGTCATTTGCAATTGATTTCAGAGAAATATTGGCGGAAGAATAAGTAACCATATTATTATCAATCTGAATCACAGGAAAGCCATCATCTGAAAGACCACAATAGATCCCCCTACTTTCCTTTTTTTCTTCAGAGATTGAAACCTGTGAACCTATTGTAAAAAGGTCATACTTTTCCCAGTCAGCAATACTAACTGGCTGTACCGAATTTTGAACATATAATTGTTCAAATAAGGGTAAAAGTGGCTCCATAAACTCGATTAGCGTCAGATTAGTCAAGCTATCCATTTTGAAGAAATTCTCTTGTAAAGAAAACGCTGTATTAATTCCAATACCGATGACGACATACCTTTGATTAGTTTGCTTAGACTTGACTACTTCTGTCAAAATTCCACACACCTTTCCCTTCGAAGAATATATATCATTTGGCCACTTAACCAACAACTCTTCATGATGAAATTCAGACAATATTTTTCGTATGATTAGACTTAGTTTTAGACCACGTAAAAAAAGTGTATCAACACCCTGCATCAATTCAAAACCAAGTGAAACCTTGATTGAAGCTTTATTAGAAAGCCAAGAACGTTCACGTTGTCCATAACCATTTGTTTGCTCAATTGCTGTACAAAAAACCTTTGGATTTGCAATAACCTCTTGCCGATACCTATCTTTAAGAAAAGTATTGGTTGAATCTACCCTGTCTAAAAAAAATGTTTCGAAACCTGCAGACTCTAAAACATGCTTAACCGTTTCCATACAGATACCATAAAAGTAATTATTTGAACATTATAAAAGCTTAAAGAAAACTTAAGGCAAAAAAAAGCCGCAAAGAATGCGGCTTAATCAAGTATTGATAACATAAGTT
>CAYUHO010000027.1:0-14633 GCA_964444445.1 uncultured Piscirickettsiaceae bacterium
TCCTTAAGCTATGACTTAAACTTAAATCTTGGCAAACTAATATCAAAATGAATTGCCAATAATCTTGCAATAAAGATACCTAAGCCAGAGACGGTTGCGGCAATCGTTATATCAACATTAAGATAAAACAAACCAATAAAAATCAGCGAACCTAACCAAGAAACCGTTGCATAAAGAGAACTTGAAAATACCACGGGCTGTTCATTACAAAGAACATCTCGTAATATTCCACCCATTGCGCCTGTCATCACTCCCATAAAACTAGCCACTAAGGCAGGCGCTCCAAGCGCAAGAGAGACTAAGGTTCCAGCAACACTAAAAGTAGCTAAACCAGCAGCATCAGCAATTAAGAAATGTCTAGGAGAAATCATAATAAATCTTGCAGCAAGAAAGATAACCGATGCACTCAGAATTGAAGCAATAAAGAAAATTTGATCTTCAATCCAAAATACAGGGCGATCAAGTAGAAGATCCCTTAAAGACCCTCCCCCTAAACCCGTCGTAATGGCAATAATAATCACCCCAAATAAATCAAACTGCTTCACCCCTGCTTTTAACACACCTGATGCAGAAGATACAATTACCGCTAATAGAGTAATCCAATATAAATTATTTAAAAGACTTGCTGTTTCTACTGTTGTCATTACGATTAAACTTGAATATTTTAAAAATTAGAATGCTTTGCACCCTAAAGGGTATAAAACAAAAAAACACTTAAAAAAGTGCTTTTTTCAGGTTGCCCACAACCCATTTTTTAATCAAAGACATTTGCGCTAATTATAACAAGAAAAACTAAACCGAATCTTCAACTAACGAATTTTCTTCATCTGTTTGTTCGATAATATTCGAGTCAATTTTTTCTAGTAGCTGCTTATGGAATTCAGCTACTCTGTCTAACCAACCTTGTTTATCATCTTGTTCTGGGAATTTATAACTGGCGACACTGGCGACGAATTCATCCAAAATACCCTGTGCCCCATCAAATTGTTTATCCAGTTCTGTAATAACATTTTGTAGTTTTTGCAAATAAGGAGGTAAGTCAGAAATAGAAGGGACGGGCATTATTTCTACTTCAGAACCTATTGGTTTATTATCAGCAGGCATCGGCATTATTCCTACCCTTTCTCCATTTTCGTTAGCATTTTCAATTTTTTCGTAGCCTGCCACCTCGGTATAACTTTTTGCATAAGTTTCAGTTTGCTGCAGATTTAACTCAACACTTTGTAATTGTGAAAAATCAATTTCCATCTCAACAGCCTGTTCAAATGCCTTTTCAATATTGCCATCAAAGAAGTTATTAGCAAGTTCATCCACCTGTTCAAACACTGAAAAAATAGCCTTCAACTCATCTTCGTTTATGTCCCCCTGTACAGAGAATCCAAATTGCTCTTCAAAATGAGTTGCTTCCATTTCAGAGGTTGATTCAAAATATCTTGCTCCAGATGGCGAGTTTTCAGTATACATTTCTGATTTATGTTGCTCATATTGTGCATACAACTGACGAAAATCAACCGTAATAGTATCACCCTCTTTTGTTTGTAATTTCAAACTCATGGTTTCACTATAAGAATAGCTTGACTGATACTCTTTCATTGCTGAAACAGCTTTCAAACCTTGTTTAGAAGGTTGGAAACTATTTCTTTCTGGCAAAGAATCATTCACATTACTGCTTGATTCCTGTTGGGCTTTCATTAATTCTTTTAACGATGGTTGCCCATCCTTACTGCCTAACAAACTGGCTAGATTATCTGCATTTGGGTTGATTAAACTTGACATAACAATTTCCTCTTTGTAACCTAGTTATCGGCAACTATAATAGAACCTTTAGTTTATTAGTGCTATATTAATATCTAAATTATAACGGAATAAAAATGAATAGAAAAATTGCCTTTATCGGCGCAGGAAACATGGCGATTAGTTTAATTAAAGGACTTATCAGCAATGGTTATGATAAAAAACACATCATTGCAACCGATCTTAAAAAAGAGCAACGTGATGCAATTAGCCAAACAATCGGCATTGTATGCTTTGAGAATAATTCTGAAGCGATTTTAAACACCGACATTGTCATACTGGCAGTCAAACCACAAGTTCTAAGCCTTGTTTGTAAAGATATTAAAACCGCAATTAACAAAATAAATCCGCTTGTAATCTCTATTGCAGCAGGTATTCGCTCTCAAGATATAAATAAATGGCTAGGCGGAAAGACGTCTGTTGTTAGATGCATGCCTAATACACCTTCAATGATTCAAGCTGGGGCAACAGGACTGGTTGCAAATCAATTAGTTTCGGAGGAACAAAAATCAGAAGCTGAAAATATTATGCGTGCAGTAGGTGTTTCTGTCTGGGTTGATACGGATGAAGATTTAGACTCAGTGACCGCACTTTCAGGATCAGGCCCTGCTTACTACTTCTTATTTATGGAAGCAATGCAAGAAACTGCTCAAAAAATGGGACTTTCTGAATCATCTGCAAGGTTACTTTCTATCCAAACCGCATTTGGGGCTTCCAAAATGGCACTGGAAAGTCCTTACGACTGTGCCACGCTCCGCCAAAAGGTAACCTCTCCAAATGGAACCACTGAAAAAGCAATTGAATCTTTCAATAAGAGCCAAATAAAAATGGTTATCGAAACCGCTATGTTTGCCGCAAAAAATCGTGCGATTACACTGGCAGATGAACTGGCAAGCAAGGAATAAAAATGGCAAATGTTTTAATTGTTGGTTGTGGTGATTTGGGCTCTCGCTTGGGTGAGTCTCTTTCTAAACAAGGGCACGATGTTTATGGGATTAGAAGGAATATTCAAAAAATCCCTGCCAGCATTTCACCTATTGGCTGTGATATTTTTTCAGAAAACCCAAATCTCCCAGATAACATTCATTATGTTTATTACATCCTATCTGCTACAAGTTTTAACGATGACGCCTACTATCAAGCTTATGTATTAGGGGTTCAAAATATGTTAAATTCCTTGCAGGGTCAAAGCCAAATTAAACGTGTTTTCTTTGTTTCAAGTAGCTCCGTCTTTGCTCAAACTACTGGTGAATGGGTAAATGAAACGAGTCAAGTTAATGACTCAAGCTTTTCTTCAAAAAGTCTATTGGAGGGCGAATCATTAATAAATGAAAGTGATTACCCAAGTAGCATCATTCGTTTTGGAGGAATTTACGGTGTTGGCAGAACCCACCTAATTGATCTGGTTTTAGATGGAAAAGCACATTGTCTTGAGGATTCATTCAGTAACCGAATTAATGCTGATGACTGTGTTGGTATATTGGAACACTTTCTAAAAATTGATAATTCAGTGTCATTGGAAAGTTTATACATTGGAGTAGACAGCCAACCTACACTCACCTGTGAGGTTTATGAATGGCTTGCTGAACAGCTTTCTGTTAGCAAAATTGAACATGTTGACCCATCAGAACATAGTCGCACTAAACGAAGTAATAAACGCCTATCCAATCAAAAATTGCTAAAAACTGGCTACCAGTTTAAATACCCAACATTTAAAGAAGGCTATTTGGCGTTAATCGAAAAATCCGACTATTAGAGACCTTTAGCCAAAATCAAATAAGGAATAACCTAATAACAGGTTATTTCTTATCATTAGGCTCTATAATTTCACCCTCAATAATATCATCATTCTTATTAACCTTTTCTTGCGATACATTCCCTACTTTTGTATAAATATAACTACCTGTTTCTGAATTTTCCTGCCACTCAGCTTCAAATACATTGCCGCCTTGTCGGTTAGCTGTTCGGTGAGAACGAAAACTCCCGACCAAAAAGCGTCTAATAAAAGGAATTAAAAAGAATAACCCTATCGTATCCGTAATAAAACCAGGCAATAATAAAAACAAACCACCAATAAAAATAAAAAGACTTTCAAGTATCTCATTGTCGGGTGCTTGCCCAGTAGCCAACCCCTGTTGAATCCTCTGCATATTTGCCATACCTTGCTGACGCATGAAAGAAATACCCAAAAACGCGGTCACTATAATTAACAAAATAACAGATAAGCCACCAATTTCAGCACCGACTTCAATAAAAACAAAAAGTTCGGTAAGAGGCAGAATTAATAATAAAAATAAAAACTTGAACACAAAAATATACCCAATAAACTAAATTATAGTTATTTAGTGGTTATAAAAAATTACATTTCAAGTTAAACTATCAAAAATTAAACCGAGGTTAAAAAAAAATGGCATTTAGAACGTATATATTTTCTTTGATATTACTTGCAGTATCACAAATTACCAACGCTGGCAGTCTATTAGATGTTGATGACGCTTTTAAACTTGATACACCAACCGTAACAGAAAACAGTATCCAACTAAATTGGCAAATTGCTGAGGGTTACTATCTGTATAAAAAAAGAATAAAAGTTAATTCTAAAAACCTTACCCTAACCAAAACTAACTTTTCGAAAGCCAAAATCAAAGATGACCCTATTTTTGGAAAGTCAGCTGTTTATTTTAACAATTTAAACGTCACTCAATTTTTTGAGGCAGATAATAAACAACAAGCAACCATTGAAGTAAAATATCAAGGCTGTGAAGAAAGCAAAGGCGTTTGTTACCCACCACAAACAAAAACATTTAATATTGATATTCCTGTTGCAAAAACACCCTCTACATCAGGATTAAAGTCACTAAATGACCTGTTCGCAATTCCGACAGAAAACACGCTACTACCAGCCAATGAAGCCTTTAAACTGCTTCCTTCTGAGAGTGGAAAAGGTCAATTACTATTAGACTTTAAAATTGTTAAAGACTATCACCTATACCGTGACAAAATCAAGGTTAAGCTCCTTAACGGCAGTGCCAATATTGGAAAAATAATCTTACCGCCATCCGTCAAATCAAATGACATTGTTTTTGGTGATGTCGAGGTGTATAAACAAGATTTTCAAGCTCAAATACCGATTTCAGATATCATTGATACAGCAAAAATACAAATCGAATACCAAGGTTGTTCGAGTACATCAGGTGTCTGCTACCCACCTGAAAAGCAAACGGTTGAAATCAAGGCTGCTAGTTTTGGGAAAGCGAACAATGCAACAACAAATATACCCACAGATACGGTAAACTCTGCCCTCTCTGAAACAGATCAAATTACAAGTACTCTAAAAAATAGTTCAATTTGGATTGTCATCGGTACCTTCTTTTTATTTGGGCTTCTGCTGTCATTAACACCATGCGTTTTCCCAATGATTCCAATTCTATCAAGCATCATTGTCGGTCAAGGTGAAAAGTTAACCACCAGTAAAGCATTCAGCATGTCCTTGGTCTATGTATTAGCCATGTCAGTTACCTATACAGTGGCAGGCGTTTTGGCTGGTATCTTTGGTGAAAATTTACAAGTGATGTTCCAAAATCCATGGATTATTGGTAGCTTTGCCTTCATTTTTGTAGCCTTATCTTTTTCAATGTTTGGCTTTTACGAGCTACAACTACCAAGTTCTTTACAATCTAAACTAACCAATATTTCAAATAATCAAAAAAGCGGTTCTTATATTGGGGTTGCCATCATGGGCTTTTTGTCCGCACTGATTGTTGGACCTTGTGTTGCCCCGCCATTAGCAGGCGCACTTATTTATATCGGACAAACAGGCGATGCCATTTTGGGCGGCGCCGCTCTATTTTCGATGAGTATGGGAATGGGAATTCCACTCTTATTACTAGGGGTGTCAGCAGGGAAACTGCTACCAAAAGCAGGGGCATGGATGGACAATGTCAAAGCAATCTTTGGGGTAATGTTACTCGCTATCGCTATTTGGATGGCTGATAGAATTCTACCTGCTCAAATTACCCTAGCACTTTGGTCTGCTCTTTTAATCGGTTCTGCTGTTTACCTGGGTGCATTTAACAATACAGAAACGAAAAGCGGCTGGTCAAAATTTGCTAAGGCATTGGGTTTAATTCTATTTATCTACGGTCTGATTATTGCCATTGGAATGTCTGCTGGCAGTAAAGACCTGTTACAACCATTAAAAATATTACAAGGTAACGGTCAAACTTCCCAGCATAGTAATGAACTTGATTTTCAAAAAATCAAGTCTACAGATGACTTAACGAAAGCAATTAATAGCAACCAACTTGTCATGATTGATTTTTATGCCGACTGGTGTATTAGCTGTGTTGAGATGGAAAAATTTACTTTTAGCGATAGTAGTGTTCAACAGAATCTTAAAAATGTAGTGCTGTTAAAAGCAGATGTCACCAAAAATGATGCAACGGATAAAGCACTTATGAAGAGTTTGAATATTATTGGTCCACCAGCGATACTCTTTTTCAAAGATGGAAAAGAAATAAAAAACCAACGCGTGGTTGGTTTTAAAAATGCAACTGAATTTAACAAGCATATTAAGTCAAGTTTTGAATAAACCCTACTTCCAAACAGTGTGACGCTGTTTCCACTCACCTCCCTCTTTTTTCCATAGGTGTGGTGAGCGAAATTGATCTGTTAAGGTATCAAAATATTCTCTGTCCATCATAGGCTGTTCAAACATTTTTGAGGCGATTGGAAATTCTTTTTCTGGAATACTCAAATAGTCAAAAACCTCTTCTGCAAACCTTTCAGGGAACTCCATATCAAACCGTTTAACCAGTGCCACGCCTTCTTCTCTTTCAATATCACCTGAACGAATTTCTTGTGCCGCATCGTAGGTTGCGCGACCAATTCCAAATTTAGTGCCTGTGGTGTAGTAATGGAAGTCGTCAATTTTGTCATCAATTGAGTTGTATTTTGAATAGGTTCCAGGTTGTCTTTCTGGCGAGGCTTCAAACCCACCGTGTTCACAGCAATAGTAATAACAGCTTTGAGGGTGCCATTTTAGGTAATAGCCAAGATAGTGGACTTCAACCCCTGTTTCTTCCAGCTTCGCAGGGTCTGCTGGCATGTAAGGGTCTAGGTCGGCTTTGGTCAAACCAAAGTTTTCTTTTAAGGATTTAATCGACACGCCACCGATATTAATTTCACTTTCGTCTGTCATGGTGAAATATTGCCAGTCACGTTGGGCTTTGTTGGTGTCTTCAATTGGATTGCCGTATTCTGCTTCATTTTCACCAAAGAAAACCAGTGGAATGTTCATCATTGCTGCCATTTTCGGGGCCAGTGCTTTTTGTCCAATCATAAAGGCTTGGAATGGATGAAATAACTTTTCAACCGATAAACGGGTTAATAAACGATGCACTCGCCCATTAGGAGTCATTAATTGGTTATCAAACCCTGCATGAATCCAACGTTGGAAATTTCGCCAACCCCACTCTGTGTACATATGCGGCGCCCAAGTTACCGTAAAAGGGTGCATACCATATTTTTCTTTTAAAATATGAGAGGCATAGAAACTGTCTTTTCCACCTGAACCTGGCAAGAGACAATCGTAAGAACCATCTTTTGATCGGTGCTTATCACAAAGTGCTTTCAACTCTTCTTCTCGCATTCCCCAATCAAATTCATGTTCTTTTTTTTCAGCCACTCGGCAGGCATCACAAACGCCGTCTTCATCAAAATTAATGGTCGCTTTTTTGCTGTTTTTGGTGTGTTTATATTCCACCGCTGAATTAGGACGTTGATTTGAAATGGTACAGCGTTTACAAAATTTAACTTCTTGTGGCAAACCATACTTTGTTGCAAGTTCTGCTTCTGGCTTATTAAAATCAGATAAATCAACAGGTGTTGGTTTTGGGATTAAAAAACTCATAGTTCTCTGGTGTTCCTGTGTGTTGTAATGTCTGCTCTTTTTCTTTTTAACGGCAGTCATCGAGGATAAATTAGTTATTTTCGGTAAAATGTTGCAGTGTTTTTTCTTGCTCTTCAAGTTGCTGTTGCGCTAACACGCTTGCTTTATGCCTGCACTCGCTTAACACTTGTTTTTCTGTATCTGAATAACACTCGAACGCTTCTTTGTGCATGGCTTCCCAACCAGTAAAACGGTTCATTTTTTCTGCGTTAAGCCAAAGTTTAGCTAATGCAATAATATCATTTCCCGCGTTTAACTCATCTCGCAAGAACTGCCCCTCACTTATGGCTGCTTGCTGGGCTTGAATTAACTTTGATGCAATTTTTTCGTAAACCACAAACATCTCTTGGAAGTAGTCTAGTAGATACACCCGATTATGCGGTGATTGATCTAGTTTATTTGAAAGGACAATTAATGCCTGCATGCTGCCAAAACCATAACGTTTAAAATACTTATCATGCCCATCGTGCTGAATTTTTGCATGGGTTGATTGAGTGGGTAAAAGTTTTAAGAGTTTTTTTTCAAATTTTGATGCTTTATTTATAAACGACTGAAAGGTCTGGTCTAATTCCACTGTGGATGTCGAATAATTAACGATTGATTTGCTCGCCTGTTTGCAAACCTTCACGATTTCTCGATAGCGTTTTAACTGTTTTGATAATTCTGCCAATTTGGTTTTAATCATCTGTGGCTGTTCTTGCGCTGCTAAAGTGCATTCTTTGATTATATTTTTAACGGGATGTTTGGGTTTTTCATCCAACTCTATTGCTTGATAATTTTGGTAGTTTATCCCGGCTATTTTTGCCGCCTTTTCACTGAGGTTTACCAAGGTATAATCACTGGGGAGCTGATACTGTTCTTTAAGCGTAATCAGCTGTTTTTCCATTGCTTTGACGGATTCATAAAATTCTACTGTCGTATTCGCCTGCTCGCCACTATAATTTTTAACCACTTTAGGGGCTAAAAATTCTTGCCCGATATCTGCCTCTTTACTGGATGATTCATGGGTTTTTCCCGAACCGTCAAAACATAAATCCATTCCTGTCACAAACACGCTTTTGCAACCCAGCCCGAGTGCGGATAAAACACCATAGTTCGCAACGGTGCCTTCTGCCATTTCAACATTTGTCGGTTGTGTAAAATACTGGCTTTGATAGGGAAATTCAGGTCCCCAGTAAAGCACTGCCCCTCGCCATTTATCCAACATATCATGATTGGCATAATACTGAACAATTAAAACACTTTTTTTCTGCCACTTTTCAATCCCTTTTGCATGTGCGATTGTGGCATCTGTTGGGTCAATTGTGACAAAGAAATCGACCTCAATCCCTTCGTCATACAACCTTTTCGCGAGCCTGACTACTGCAAAAATCACCAGTTTATCTTGATTTTCTTTTATCCAAGGAAGGTGCTGTTCTAACGAAGGGGCCGCACCCAAAACAATCGCCTGTTGCCCTTGATAATGCGCTGTGAATTGAATTAATGGATTGTTCAATACAAAAGAATTCATCAAACCATTGTTAGCATAATTCGTATAGTCCACACTTCGTTGAGTGTATTGAAAGGTTTCCATGGCTTTCGGAAACGCTTGATGAATCTCCGTAAAGAAGGTTTTATCATTTGACACATTGATTAATTCAATTCCCTCTTTTTCTGAAAAAGCATAGGACACATTATTCAACGTGGACAGTAAGTCGCCTTGATATTCCGCAATCATAAAATTAACAGGTAAATCTTCATTCGATTGCAGACTCACGCTCCCCTTAGTCAGACAAACATAGGAGGTGTTGGGATGATCCGCAATGTGTTCAACTTGACTTTTAGTTAATCCTTTTGGGTCGGCGACCAGTAGATAAACATAATTTGGTTGACTAAACGCATTGAAATCAATCATGATTTCTTCACTCCCATATCCTTAAAAGCTTTAGTCAACATGGCTGGCGCTTCAAGATAATTAAACAGCACTTTCGTCATTTTTTCAGCGGCGCTTCCTGCACCATACAAACTTGTCGTTTGACTTGCTTGTTGTTTAAACTCAGGCGTTAAAGCTTTATTGATTGCTTGAACGATTGCCACTTTGGTTTCACCAACATCAATAATCGACGTGGCTCTTAACCTCCCTTTTTGTCGTTCGCCAATATTCACCGTGGGAACGTTTAATGCCGGTGCTTCAATAATACCACTCGAAGAATTGCCTAAAACCACCGCTGAAATCTTCATCAAACTTAAATAGTTTTGCGAACCTAAGGATTGCACAAAGTGAACGTCTTGGTGCTTTTTAACCCAATTTTGAATCAGTTGATTTAAGGTGTTACCGCCCGCATCAACATTTGAAGCTGTCCAAACCATCGTGATTTCAGAATCAAACTTTATAATTTCATCCAGTGCTTGAAACAACTTATTCAAAACCAATTTACCCATAGCAGATCCCCAAGAAACGGGATGATAGGTAATTAAGATAATTTTCTTTTTTAACTCAAAACCTAATTCAGAGACTAATTGTTGTTTGTTTAAAAATACCATTTTATTAATGACATCTAAACCAGGTGAACCAACCAAATAGACATTTTCAGGCTGTTCTCCCATTTGAATCACTCTATTTTTATATTCCTCGGCGGCAACAAAATGCAGGTTTGACAGCTTAGTTACCGCATGGCGAATGGCTTCATCCATCGCCCCTTCTGTTGTTTCCCCACCATGAATATGAGCAATTGGAATATGACTTAATAAAGCCGCTGAACAAATGCCTAACAATTCATATCGGTCTCCCAATACAATGACTACATCAGGTTTATGCACTGAAAAAGCCTGTGCAAACCCAGAAAGAACCCTCCCTGTTGCCAAAGCAACATCCAAATCTGAATTTGTTTGTTCCTCTAAAACAGGAATCTGTTGAGTAATTTTAAATCTACTTTCTATTTGGGTTAAGGTTTTACCTTGCGATTCTAAAAGATGTGCACCTGTTACAAATAACTGTAAATTTAATGCTTGATGATTTTCGACTTCTTGAATTAAATTTGTCAGCAAACCATATTCTGCTCTGGTTGCTGTCACAATCGCGACATTTTTCATAAACAAATACCCTCACCTTCAACAAATGAACGCACAGCTTTACTACCAATCACATTATCCCAGTTCACAGAATGTTCACCTGTTTCTGTTCGCCTTAAGGTTAAGTTTTGTTCGTTTAATATGTCGCCCTTTTGAATAGTTTGCTTAGCAACAATTCTTTTTCTAGCAATTAATTTGTTGTTTTTTTCCGAGCTAGAAGTTTGTTTTGTTTCAATCCCCATCGCCTGCTCAATATGCCGAATTGCCGATACCATTGTTTTTAGTTCTTCAGGTTCTAAACTCGCTTTATGGTCTGGACCTTCGAGGGTTTTATCAAGGGTAAAGTGTTTTTCAATCATATTTGCACCCATTGCTACCGCCGCAATCGGTACTTCAATTCCCAAACTATGATCGGATAAACCAACCGAAACCTCAAAATGTTTTTTAAGCATTAACATAGCGTTCAAATTTACATCTTGGTAAGGAGTAGGATAGGCTGTATTCGCATGTAAAACGGTTAAGTTTTTTTTATCTAATCCAGCTTTTAGTAACGTTTTAACCGCTATTTCAACTTCGGCTAAATCACCCATTCCTGTTGATAAGATGGTTGCTTGATTAAATTTGGCAATTTTTCTAAGATAAGGAATCGAAAGCAGTTCACCTGATGGGATTTTCCAACGTTTCATTTTTAATCGATCTAGCAGTTCAATACTCTCATCATCAAATGGAGTGGACATAAATTCAATATTACGAAAAGCACAATAATCAATTAACTGATGATGGGCATCTTCTGAAAGTGCTAGCTGTTTTAACAACTCAAATTGACTTTGTTGTTTACCCGTATTCTCCGTTTGATAATCTGCCTGCTTTAGGGTTTTAGAAACTAAGTTTTCTGCTTTAAATGTTTGAAACTTAACCGCATCCGCACCAGCTTCAACAGCGACATCAATTAGCTGTTTAGCCAAGTTTAATGAACCGTTATGGTTTACGCCCGCTTCGGCAATGATGAACGTTTGATTCATAGGCCTACTTAATTTTCCTTGCAGGATTACCAACATAAGTACCTGCTTCAGTAATATTTTCAATAACAACCGTTCCTGCACCAATAACAACATTATGGGTAACCAGTATACCTTCTGCAATAATGGCACCGCTACCAACAAAACACCCATCTAAAATTTGCACGCCACCATTCACAATCGCACCCGTTGAAATATGGCAATGTTTGCCTATAATCGTTTCATGCTCAATTAACGCTTTGTTATTAACAATCGTATTATCACCAATCTCAACTAAGTGACTTAGGACACAATCGTGCATCACACAAGCACCTTTTCCTATTTGCACTGAACTGGCAATCCTTGTCCTAGGTGAAATAATTTGTGGAAAGTTAGCACCTGCCTGTAATGCTGAATCAAATAATGTTGCCCTAACGGATGCAGACTTAATCTGCCCAACAGCGATAATGCAATTAGGGGTTTGATTTAATAAAAGTTCAAGTTCATCATCAAAACCGATCACTTGGTAACCCACTAATTCAGTCGAAACACCATCTACTGCTTCAACAATTCCTGCCACCTCAAAATCATCCGTTGACTCGATTACATCGATTAAAGACAGGGCATGACCACCGCCGCCAATTAATAACAAAGGAATTTTCATACCACACCACTTGGAATATTCACAATACGCTCAGCAAAAAATTCCGTATTGCAAAGATTCGTTTTTAGCTTGTCTTTATAAATATCTAATTGATGCATCGGTGTCCACAAAGGGCGTGCTTGAATATTTTCAGCTAAGGATTTTATTAAAAAATCATCTCTTTGTTGTTTGGAAGAAAAGTATAAAGCATTTAACCAATAGTTCGGTTTCTGCACGGTTTTTGGGCTAAAAAACACCAGGGGGGGGGGGAGTTCTGTAGCTACCCCCCCTGGTGATTTTTCACAAAACTGTTGATATTTTTCAGCTAATAATTGCTTTTCTATTAAAAACCCCGCTAATTTCGCCATTTGTGCCACACCTAACGCCGCATTGATATTCGGCATTCTAAGGTTATAACCAATCTCATCATGTTCAAACAACCACTGGTGCGGAATTTTAGCGGTGGTACTTAAATGTTTCGCTTTTTTGGCAAGGGCTTCATTGTTTGTAATCAACATTCCGCCCCCACCCGTGGTTAGAATTTTATTGCCGTTAAAACTAAATACGCCAAAATCACCAAATGTACCTGTATGTTTATCTTGATAAAAACTGCCTAAACTTTCCGCTGCATCTTCAACAACCTTAATGTTATATTGTTTACAAATCGCAACAATTTTATCTATTTCAACTGAAAACCCAAGTGCGTGCATGGGAACACAAGCGGTTATTCTTTGTTGGCTCTGTTTGTGGAATGTCTGTCCATCTTTTTGATAGGTTTCACTTGCTAAAAACTGTTTTAAACCCTCAGCACAAAGCCCTAACGAATCACGGCTTACATCTAAAAAAACAGGCTCTGCACCCAACATACTAATCGCATTCGCCGTTGCCACAAAGCTAAGCGATTGTGTCAACACCAAATCGCCCTGCTCAACTCCAAGCGTTTTTAAAGCCAAAAACAACCCCATCGTGCCATTAGTCACCGCAACCGCATACTTCGCCCCCGTATAATCCGCCACCAAGCCCTCAAACTCATCGACGAACTTACCCACGGAAGAAACAAAAGTGGAGTCCACACACTCACACAACAAGACTTTTTCCTGCTCATCAAACTTTGGGGCATGTAAAGGGATAAATGATTCGGTTTGATAGTGGTCTCGGATAAGCTTAAAGAAAGCTGAATAACTAGACATTATAAATATCCGCTTTATAGCGTTTTAGGTTTTCTGGGTTTTGGAACCAGTTGATAGTTTCTGTTAAGCCTTGGTGGATATCGTATTTTGGTTGAAAGTTGGTGAGTTGTTTTATTTTTGTGTTATTGCCCCAGAGTCTAAAAACTTCCGAATCTTTTGGTCTTAATCTTTGTTCATCTACAATAAATTTGACATCTGAACCCATCAGTTCTTTGATAATTTCAAGTGTGTCTTGTACTGATATTTCATCGTTACAGCTTATGTTGATTGTTTCGCCGATGGCTTGTTCAGATTGGGCGATTTCCATCATTCCATTACAGGTATCGGTGACGAAATTGAAATCTCTGGTAGGTGAAGTATCACCGAGTTTAATTTCTTTTTTGCCGTTGGCTATTTGGGTAATGATGGTTGGTATGACAGCTCTTGCGGATTGTCTTGGTCCGTAAGTATTAAAAGGTCGAGCAATAGAAACAGGCATTTCAAAGGCATTAAAATAGGACATTGCCATGGCATCTGCACCAATTTTGCTGGCACTGTAGGGTGATTGTGGTTGTGGTGGGTGTTTTTCGTCAATTGGGACATATTGTGCCGTGCCGTAAATTTCTGAGGTTGAGGTATGCATCAGCCTTTGTACACCGTTATCTAAACAGGCTTGTGCCATATTTAGTGTGCCGTTTACATTGGTTTCGACATAAGAATTGGGGGCAATATAAGAATAGGGAATTGCAATTAAAGCGGCGAGGTGAAAAACCGTATGACAGTCTTTGGTAATTTGTTTACATAGAAAGGGATCTCGAACATCACCACTGACGACTTCTATTTGATTTAGGTAAGCTGAATTATCAAGCCAACCCCAATCATTAAGAGAATTATAAAGTGCTAAAGCCCTAACATTTGCACCTGCTTTAACCAGACTTTCGCATAAATGAGAACCGATGAATCCGTCTGCTCCTGTGACTAATACTTGTTTGTCTTGCCAGTAAGCAGATGATGTCATATTATTACCT
>CAYUHO010000028.1:0-14436 GCA_964444445.1 uncultured Piscirickettsiaceae bacterium
ACACTTTTTTGTACGTATTTACTTGGATCTTTTTTTAACAATTCTAAAATAATTATATTAGGGGCTGGATTTCGGATAAGTTCTGTTAACTGGTTTGCCCAAGGTAATTTGGGGCGAGAGCCTTCACTAGCAAGTCTGCGTAAATGTTCGTTATCAGAAGTTGCCCATTGTTGTAATTGTTGAAAGGTTTGTTGTGGATATTTTTCGATAAAAGGTCTAATGGCAAATTCAGCTGAAGAACCTGTTGTCATTTTTTCGATCGCAAGCATTGATGAGCTAAAATTGGTTTCATCTTGCCAGCCATAGGCTTCGATAAAATCAGGAAAGAATAGGGTTTCAAACCCTGTAAAATTCATTGAAGCCCTTGTTAAAACCGCAACTTGTTTTTGATAGTTACCGGGTAAGGTCTTATAGAAACCAGTAGAGATTTTACGAAAACGTTGCTTTAGTTCTAAGGTTTTCCACTGTTCATCGAATGTGAGTTTTATAAATTTTTGATCATCAAAATTAGTATCTATTGCTTTTATAAAGGTTACAATTGGGGACAAAAATCCAATATTGATTTGGTCTTTTAGCGCTTTTGCCATTGGGTAACTCTCTATGATAAATTCATCAAGTTCAACTTTACATCTTTCTGTTAACAGTAGATTATCCCAGTTTTTAAAGACCTATTTAATTAAAAATCAACTTGAGTCATCAGCAGTTTGTTTGACTCCGACGGTTATGACATGGCAGCAGGTTTTGAAAGATTGCCAAGAACAGCAGTTATTAATGGGTAAGATTGCAATTAGTGACTTGCCTAAAAAGGTTCTTTCTAGTTTTGAAGCGCAGTTAGTTTGGGAAAGTTTATTAATAAAAGCAGATGTTTCTGCTTTATTAAATATTACCGATATGGCTAAAAAACTGTTTCAGGCGTGGATTTATTTCAATGAATATCTTGAAGATTCATTGTTAGAAGAAAATTTTAAAACCGAAGAAATTTCATTATTTTTAAGTCTTAAAGAAAAGTACTATCGTTTTTTAAAACAAAACAACTATTGGGATTCAGCACTACAAAGCCAGCGGCAACTGGTTTGGTTTAAGAAGACTAACCCACCGTTTAAACAAATCTGTTTACATGGCTTTGATGAAATAACACCACATCTCCAACAAGGTTTAGACTCTTTAAGTGAACGTGGGGTTGAGGTTATCGTTGTAGAGCAGTTCGAGTCAGCTGAAAAAAATCAACCTCAACTTTATTCTGCAGCGTCTTTAATTGATGAAGCACAGCAAGCGGCTCGCTGGGCGTTTGCCTTGAGCCAGGCTTCAAACGATAAAACCACTAAAAACAATATCGCTATTGTAGCGCCCAATATTGAAGAGGTTCATCAACAGCTCACCTGGGCATTAGATGAATGTATGTTTTCGCAACAGGGTTACCCATTGCAATCTTTCCAGAAAAACTGGCAGGGTAATCCTCTTTACAATGTTTCACTGGGTCAACCCTTATCTAATTTTGTTTTGGTTAAGCAGGGCTTGTTAATGCTTAAGGTTTTATTAAGTGAGCAACAAAAATTAGACTATGAAAGTTTTTCTAACTGGCTGACTTCTCCCTATACCAATGGTGATTCGTTAACCCGACAAAAAGTTGATTATGAAATCCGTCGTTGGCAATGGGCTAAGGTTTCAATTGAAAAGCTAATCGAAAAACTACAAGCGGATGATGTTTATATTGAATTACCTAAACAGCTCTATAAAAACCTCGTTTCCAGCTTAAAAATCACCAGGGGGGGTAAGCAGGTTAGCAGTTATCAGTTTACACAATGGTTATTAAATACACTTTCTAGTATGCAATGGGCTTCAAAAGTTGGTAATAGAAGCTTAACCAGTCATGAGTTTCAGCAAAAAGAGGCTTTTTTATCCGCTTTAGATGTTTTTAAAAATCAGCACTTCCCAAAACAAACACAAACAGCTGTTCAATGGTTAAAACTGTTAGAACGATTTTTGGGAGAACTGATATTTCAGCCTAAAAATGTTGGTGAATCCCCCATCAATATTATGGGAATGTTAGAGGCAGGTGGGCAACAATTTGATGCCATTTGGATAATGGGAATGACAGGTGAAGCCTGGGCAAGAGAAGCCAATCCCAATCCATTCTTACCGATGAATTTACAAAGAGAATACAAAATTCCAAGAGCCGATGCTAGCCGAGAACTTACCTATGCTCAAACCCTAACCAAACGCCTGGCGCAATCTGCTCCAACGGTAGTGTTTTCCTATGCGAATATGATTGAAGGGCGTGAACAAATTGTTTCCCCCATTTTAAACCGTTTCAAAAAAGAGCTTTTAGCATTTCAGCCTACGACATATTTAACCCTTGCAGAACAATCTTTAGCCAACGCTAAACCGATTGAAAAACACCTTGATAACCTTGCGCCACCAATTATTGAGGGTACTGAAGTTAGGGGCGGTTCAGGGTTTATCGCCGCACAAGCAGTTTGTCCGTTAATGGCTTTTTTTGACTATCGGTTAGCGGCAAAAAATCAGTTAGAAAATGTTGAGGAGGGGGTGCAAAAAAATCACCTAGGAACGCTTATTCATTGTATTTTAGAAAAATTTTGGCAAGCGGTTAAGACGCAATCTAAACTACTTGAGCTGGCTGAAAAAATTGAACCTATCTTAGAAAAAATTATTGTAGAAGAGTTAGAGCAGGTAAAAGAAAGCTATCAACCACACTTTTTAAAATTAGAGCAAAAACGCTTGTTTGGTTTAGTTTTAGACTGGTTAGAACTGGAAAAAATACGTCCAAATTTTGAAGTAGTAGGTTTTGAAAAAGATTATCAACTTGAGATTGCAGGCTTAAAATTTAAAACCAAGCTAGATCGAATCGACAAAATTAACGGTGAGCACTACATTTTAGATTACAAAACAGGTTCGGCAACCATTAACGACCTAACCAAAGACCCTATCCAAAAACCGCAGTTAGCCGTTTATTTACACGCACCAATAAAAGATGTCGCTGGCTTGGGTTATGCATTGGTTCATAGTGATGATAAGGTGAAGTTCTCAAGTCTATCGCGTGAAGAAGGGATTATGCTAAAAGACCGATCTCAATTGAATTTTGAGAAATTATCTGCCAATGAAAAAAGTATATATTTTGAGTGTGATTGGCAAGAAGGAATAAGCTACTTAAAACAACAAGTCACCGACCTAGCAACGGACATCAAAAACGGCAAAGCTGAATTACGTTACCAAAAAGAAGACGACTTAAAATATGTCGGCTGTTTGTTGGCGTTAAGGTTACCCGAGAGTAAAATTTAATGAGGCTAGAATTAGGAAGTATTATGTTTGAATTTGGAGAAAAACACCCCGATTATGACGTTCGTGTTTTTAATGAACGAGAAGTAAGAGCGGCGGCAGGGATAGTATTTTTATTTGCCTTTATTGCGTTTATGAACGGTTGGTTAACAGGAAATAATGAACCAACAAAGCTAATGGTTACTGCTTTTTTGGTTGAGTTTTTTATTCGAATTTTTATTAACCCAAAGTATGCACCCAGCATGATTATCGCGCGATGGTTCGTTAATAACCAAACCCCTGAATACATCGGCGCACCGCAAAAAAGATGGGCTTGGACAATCGGCTTTGTTTTAGCATTAGTGATGTTTTATCTGGTCGTACTTAACGATGTTCGTGGGCCGGTCAATATCTTGACCTGTGTCTTGTGTTTGGGTTTACTATTCTTTGAATCGGTCTTTGGTATTTGCATAGGTTGCAAGCTATACAATCTGTTTTATAAAAAACAAGCAAAATACTGCCCTGGCTCTGTTTGTGACTCATCGCAAGAAAGACACGAAATTCAAAAAATAAACTATTCACAAATGGCAGTTGTTGTTTTGTTTATTAGCGGTGTTATTTGGGGGCCTGCAATTGCGACAAACCTAAAGGTTGCTCAAACAGAAGTCACCGAAAAAGATTGTGTCGTGCCACAATTTGCGATTGATATGGGACACGAAGAAAAATGGAAACTGCACCATGATTGCCAGTAAATTGAGCTAATTAAATTTATAAACTATGAATATTTACACTCACCTAAAACAAGACAAAAACTTAGAAGACGGATTGGCGCGTTTTGAGGCGATTGATCCTGCTCGTTCTTTTATTGTGCAAGCCCCTGCTGGTTCGGGGAAGACGTCTTTATTGACCCAACGCTTTTTGGCTTTGTTGGCAGTGGTAGAACATCCTGAACAGGTCGTGGCGATGACCTTTACTAAAAAGGCGGTTTCTGAAATGCAATTGCGTATTTTAGAGGCCTTGTCTTTTTGTATTGATACGCCCGAGTTGGAATTATCAAACAAGAACTTGTATGAGCAAAACACTTGGCAGTTAGCACGACTGGCTTTACAAAATAATCAAAACCGTGGATGGAATCTGCTTGAAAATCCGCATCGTTTGCGTATTCGTACTTTGGATTCGTTTAACACTTACCTAGTTGGGCAAATGCCTTTGTTGTCAAAATTAGGTGGACAATCTGGAGTGACACAAGATGCGAGCCATTTTTATCGAATCGCAGCAAGTGAGGCTTTAAACACAGAATCGGTTGCAGATGCAGTGACGCATTTAATGGGTTTGGTAAATGGTAATCGTCAAGCGGCTGAAAAGATGATTGTGAGCATGCTGGCAAAACGTGACCAATGGATGCCCTTGTTGAGTTCAGTACCCATTTCTATACAAGAGGGCTTTGAGATTGCGCCCTTTAATACGGCGTTACAGAATTTACTCGAGATTGTTTTTAATGACCTGATACTTGAAATTGAATCCACCTTTGAGTTATTAAAACCGGCAAAAGTTCTGTTAGATGAGTTTGATGGAGAGAGTCTGAGTTTAAATTTTGAAAGCCCATCTATTGAAGACTTACCTGCTTGGAAAAGGTTGATTTATCAGTTGTTCACCCAAAAAGGTGGTGTCAGAGCGAATGCGAGTGTTAAGGCTAATAAGAGTTTAACTGCAAAAGAACAAAAGGCAATTAAAGCGGAATTAAAAGGGCTACTTGATGATTTGAAACTAAAGGATACGAATGGTCATTTAGCAAAACATATCCTCGCCTTTATGAACCTTCCAAATGCGTATTACACGGATAACCAATGGTTGGGGATCCAAGAATTATGGCGTTTGTTGATGACTGCGGCAGCACATTTAAAATTGGTATTTAGGCAGAATGCAACTACAGATTTTATTGAAATTGCACAGGCTGCCTCTGAAGCACTTGGCATAGATGAGCAACCCACCGACTTAGCTCAAAGGCTAGATTATCAAATTCAGCATTTATTAATTGATGAGTTTCAGGATACCTCAGTTAGCCAATTTGTGCAGTTAAAGAAATTAATTTCAGGTTGGTCAGTTGCGGATAATCACAGTTTATTTATTGTTGGTGACCCGATGCAGTCGATTTACCGTTTTCGAGAAGCGGAGGTTGGTAATTTCTTAGAAGCTTGGTCTGGCTCAATTGGTCAGTTTCCATTAGAGAGACAGCAATTAACGGTTAATTTCCGTTCCAAATTAGGGGTGGTTGATTGGGTTAACCAAACCTTTAAAAACGTCATGCCTAAACAAAATGTAATTGAGAAGGGGGCAGTGAGTTACAGTCCATCCACTGCTTTTTCAGATGACATGAACAATGCGGTGACAACGCACTGGCGTGTTAATCAATCTAAAGATGACATGGTTGATGATTTTGTCAGTAGGTTGGAAGAGGTTTTAAAAACAAAAAAATCAAATGAGTCGGTCGGTATTCTGGGTAAAACAAAATCTGTGCTAGTGCCAATTGCGAAACGATTAAAAGAAAAACAAATCCCATTTAAAGCCATTGAAATTGAGGCATTGGCAGACAGGCAAGAAATTCAAGATTTAGAAAGCTTAACCAGAAGTCTACTGCATCTCGGTGATCGTCCCGCTTGGATTGCATTATTAAGAACACCCGTTATTGGTTTGAGCCTAATGGACTTATCCGCGTTACTAGAAAATGAATGGAGCAGAAATCAGCCAGTGTGGTTGTGTATAAAACAGCATCGAGAGAATGATTTTGCCAGTTTGTCGGATGAAGGACAGCAAAGGCTAGAAAAGATTTATCCGATTTTAGAAAATGCAATTGAGCATATTGGCTTATTAAGTTGGAAAAACCTGATTAAAGAAACTTGGCTTGCGCTTGATTTTGCACAGACGCTGGAGTCAGCTTTTCTATTACAGAACATCGATGCTTTTTGGCAGATGTTAGCAGAAATTGAGCTTGAACTTGGACAAAGTGGAAATCTAACCCAGTTCATTCTCAAAGAGCACCTAGCGGGTTTATTTGCTCTGCCCGATAGTAGTGAGCAAGCGCAACAAATCGAAATGATGTCTATGCACAAATCAAAAGGGTTGGAGTTTGATTATGTGTTTTTACCTGATTTGAATAAAAAGGGAAAATCTGATGACAAACAGTTGGTAAATTGGTTGCGCTATCACAACTCAAAGGGAACAATGGCAGATGATTTAATATTCGCCCCGATGGCGCAAAAAGGAAAAACCAAGGCCGCACCCGAAGATGAGAAGCTAGTTAGCTTTATCACCAATTTTGAAAAACAAAAACAAACCTACGAGCAGGGCAGATTGTTTTATGTCGCTTGTACCCGTGCAAAACAGCAGTTACACCTGTTTGCCAATGTGAGTTATACAGAAAAAAATATGGAAGATGATAAGCCAATTGTGCCTGATAATAACGGTTTGTTAAAGGTGTTTTGGGAAGGGCAAAAAAAGGTCTTTAATCAATTGGCAGAAAAAGCAGATTTTGGCAATCAGATAGAAGAGAATGAGCAAAAAGAAGTTAAGGTCAACCGACTTGCATTAGATCGAGCTAGTCTGATAGCGCAAACAGAGCTTGAGCTTTTATTAGAAGTTCCATCTGATAAGTTGATAGATTCAGAAGACAAATCCTCATCAAATCCCGTTGAAGAAATTAAACAGCTTAAACAGCAGGCTAATTTGGCGAATATGGTGACAGCTGCCGGTAACCTAGTGCATCATATTTTTGAGCAGTGGGGCAATCAACAACAGCTGCCTGAAAAAATAGATCAGGCATTAGAAGCTTATATTCAATACTGGTTACAGCAACAGTCTATTGCAGATGAACAACTTGAAGAAGCCACTTCTCGAGTCCTGCATTCATTGAACAATGCGATTAAACATCCTAAATTGCGCTGGGCATTAACCACTGATTTTATTGAATCTGAAAATGAATTACCCTTAAGTTCACAAGGTTTAGTCTTTGCAGATAAAGACAGTGTTGATAATGTTGATAGTGCTCATCATATTATTGATCGCACGTTTGTGGATGAAAATAATGTGCGTTGGATTGTCGATTACAAAACCAGTTATTACGCCACGGATATGAAAATCTCGAAACAGGATTTTATCGCTCAACAAATCGAAACCTATTCACCACAATTAGCCAGATACGCAATGCTATTTGAGTCGTTAGAAAATAGAAAACAAATAAAGGTACTTTATTTTAGCTATTTAGATGAATGGGTTGAATTGGCAGATTAAGGTTTAAAGGCTTAAGGTTTGAAATGATTCGTTCGAATTCCCCCACCCCCCTGGTGATTTTTGAGTTAAAAAAATCACCAGGGGGGTAGATCTTTGTAGGTCTTCGTAGGTATTTGGTTTATGCCCAAAAGATATCTTTTAACCAATTAGGTTCTTGCTGGTCTGCTTGAAAGGTCAATCCGTCAAATCGCATTGCTGCGTGTTGTTGTTTTGGGTGGTTGAGTAGATAAAATTCTGCACAGAGAATGATTTTGGTTTGTTTAGCTTTTGAAATGTATTCGAGCGCATGCCCATGAGTGGCTGTTTTACGGTATTTCACTTCAAAGAAAATTAGGGTTTTCTCCTTGTCTAAACCGATAATATCAATCTCACCACCTTTGCATCGGTAGTTTTGTTCGAGTATTTTTATCTTTTGTTTTTTTAACCATTTACAGGCTTGTTGTTCTTTTTCATTTCCTTTTTTTTGACTGAACAAGCCCATCTATTCAACAAACCCTTGTCGGTTGTATTTTGCCCAAATATATTGGTGGTCATAGATTAAACCATCTCGGTTTAGCTTGCCTGTCATGCCTGTATTTAAACAAATATTAGGCGAGAATAGGTGTTGTTGAGTTGCAATCAAAAAACTATCCCAGCCGAAAGCTTCCAGCTTTGAGGTTAGGCTTGAAGGATAAAGTGCCGCAGGATAGCTGGGAAAATGAATGTTCTTTAAGTCTTTATTTGCTTTGCTATTAAACAGTTTTGCAGGGGTGATTTTTGCTGAACCGTAAACCGGTAGTTTTAAGTTAAAAAACTTAAACTGAGGCTGAAACACCGCTAACTGTTTTGTATTTCCAAGCAGTACAATCGCATCTAAATCCTGTCTCGTTCGGTGGGTAAAAGAAAGATCCTGTTTTAACAACCAACGTAAATTATTTTTTCTGGCAGCACTTTTATCTGAGTTGATTAAACTGCCTAGTGCTTTACGCAAGTTAGGTCGTTTTTGTGGGTAGGATTTTAGTATGACACTATCTCCCGTTAACTGTTGCCATTGGTTTGCAATTTGCAATGCAAGTTCTGAATCTGATTTTTTGTTACTGGTTAAAATACCGACGTTTTGATACTCTTTTGAACAAAGCTTTTGAGTGATTTGCTGTCCTTCTGTTGATGATGAATAAGTGAAATTGGGTAAAGAGCTCTCGTTCAAGGTTAGGATTGTTTTTGGATTGATGGTTATTTGTTCAGCTGAATTAAGTGCTTGAATGGTTTCTTTTTTGATTGGTCCAATAATAAATTCAGCCCCTTCTTTTAGAGCGGTTTGGTAAGTTTCTACAATTTGTTCGGCGTTACTTGAATCGTAAAAACTGAGGGTTAAATCAGGATGATTTTCAAGTCTGTTTTTAATAATACCATTTCGTATTTGTAAGCTAACTTGGCGATAGTTACCTGAAAAAGGTAATAGAACGGCTACTTTTTTGATTTGATATGGGGTGGTTAGTTTAGAAATTAAAGCGGTTGTTAAGTTTTTATTGAAATCTGAAAGTGGGTTAAAAATTAGGTTGTCCTGTAATTGTTGTTTTTGTTCTAATAGTTTTTTTTCTGTGATTTCAACAAACTCTAACCAATTAATTAGATTTACTTCTTCAGGGTAGTCTGAAATAAGTTCTTCTCGTTGTTGTTTAGGAATTTTTTTAATGGTTTGCCAAATATCGTATTCGATAACAATTTGTTCTTTTTGTTCTAAGTTGCTCCAAAGTTCGGTTGCTGTTGAAACATAGGAAACCCAGTCTAACTGTTTTTTATAGTGAATGGCATCTTGTTCAAGCTCAAGCAGCCGTTGCATATTCGCTCTTTGATAATCTTCTTCTTTACTAGTGGTTACAAATTGCCCATCATCCTTGGTAGGCTTTGAACTACAGCTTGCTAAGATAATTGCAAGAAGAGGGATGAATATAAAGTAAAATATTGATTTCATAAGCGGATTATACAACGGTTGGAAAGGTTTTGAATAAAAATACAGACAAAAAATACGGCACTTTATTTGTCATTGCTACGCCTATTGGAAATTTAAAGGATATTACTTTTCGAGCAGTTGAAACCTTAGAAATGGTTGATTGGATTGGCTGTGAGGATACTCGTCATTCGGTACACCTGTTAAGACATTATGGTGTAAATAAGCCTTTAATAAGTGTGCATGATCACAATGAGCAACAGCGAAAAATACAATTGTTAGAAAAACTACAAAGCGGTGAAAATGGTGCGTTAATTTCAGATGCAGGGACGCCATTAATTAGTGACCCTGGTTATCATTTGGTCACTTTTTTACGTGAAAATGAAATAGATGTTGTCCCTATCCCTGGCGCATCGGCTTTGACAACTTCATTGTCAGCGGCAGGTATGCCGACGGATAAGTTTTCATTTGAAGGTTTTTTACCCGCTAAAACACAAAAAAAATTAAATGCACTGGCGTTACTTAAAACTGAAACCAGAACAATGGTGTTTTATGAATCTCCTCATCGTTTTATGGAAACATTGAAGGCGTTAGAGGAAGTATTTGGAGCAGATAGAAAATTAACGGTTGCAAAAGAACTCACTAAACAATTTGAACGATTTGTAACAGGTTCTATTAGTGAAGTGATTATAACATTTACAGAAAATACAGATTGGCAGCGAGGAGAATTTGCACTTATTGTTGAGGGCGGAGTAAAGCTTGTTGAAGAAAAAAACTATGAAAATTTATTGGCTATTTTAATCAAACAAAATTTACCTGTTAAGCAAATATCTGAAATCATTTTTGCACAATATGGTGTAAAAAAGAAAGTCATTTATCAGCAGGTATTAGATTTAAAAGGATATTAGATGGAGGTAATTGAAATAGTTGTCGGAGTTCTTAAGAAAGGTAATAAAATTCTAATTTCGCAACGTCAAGCACACCAAGAATACGCTGATTTTTGGGAGTTCCCAGGCGGTAAAGTGGAAAAAAATGAATCTTTTACTTCCGCTTTAACACGTGAATTTCAAGAGGAAGTTGGGGTCAAAATAACGGAGTGGCAATCGTTAATTCAAATTCCTTGGCAGTATGCGCATGCAAATGTTGTCTTAAATGTGTTTGTTGCTAATAAATTTACCGGTAGGGTTGTTGGTAAGGAAGGACAAAAAATTAAATGGATAGATATTTTAGAGATAGAAAAATATTCGTTTCCTGAAGCAAATTCTGGAATTGTTAATGCATTACGTTTGCCAGATTCTTATGCAATTAGTGGAAGTTTTGAAGATGTTGATGATGGCTTACGTATTTTAAAAAATACCTTAGAGTCTGGAATTAAATTAGTGCAGTTACGAGCTAAGAAAATGCCTGAACAGGCGTTTATTAAATTTGCAATACCTGCAATTGAATTAGTTCATGAATATGGTGCGAAGGTATTGTTGAATGCAATGCCTGAAATTTTAAATAAATTACCTAATGCAGATGGGTTGCAATTGTCTTCAACTGTCATTCAAGATTTATCTGAAAGACCTATTTCGGAAGATAAGTTGTTAAGTGTTTCAACGCACAATGAGGTTGAAATTACTAAAGCACTTGATTTAAAAGCAGATGTAATCTTGTTATCGCCGGTGAAAAAAACATCTTCTCATCCTGACTTAGATGGAATCGGCTGGCAGAAGTTTGAACAACTTGTAAAAAATGTCCCTGTGCCGGTTTACGCCTTGGGGGGGATGCAAACTGAAGACATTCGTGATGCAAAAAAACACGGCGGACAAGGTGTCGCTGCAATTTCTAGTTTTTGGAAAAATAGTTAAGTTTTTCTTCCTAATCGTTAGATAGGATTAGAGTTTATATTGGCTCTTTATCTTTATAACCTACAGAGTTATCTTTGCCCATAATGGTTTTAATGTTTATATCGAGCTTTTTGAGTTGTTCTGCCATGAGCTGCCAATTGTTTTGGGCAACCGTCCAGTTAGTGTGAAAGTAAATGCGGGTGTTATTATTGAGTAGCATACAATCGTAAATCATATCCAAGCCAGCCTGCTGTCCAACCATTATTTTAAAGTCCTCTTCACTGACAATCATCATTGGGTTTAGGTGGCTAGAGTTTACAATTTCTTGGAAATCTGGAAGGGTTAAGTTTAATGCGGCTAGGTTTCTAATAATAGTATAGGCCAGTTGCCTTCTTGAGACGACTGCAATATGTCTGAAATGATCACGAATACTGGTTACTTCATACGGCATTGTTTAATACTCCCTTTAATTCCTGTTCTAGTTGACGGTAGAACATTAACATCTTAACATCACTATTAATGACAGTGTCAGCAATTTGTTTGCGTTGTTTAGAGCTTGCTTGGCTTTTTATAATGGCAATTATTTCACCTTCTGACATTTTGTTTCGTTCTTTAACTCTATTTAATTGTGTTTTTGGAGAACAGTCAATTGCCCAAACAATGTCAATGTAGTCAGGCCTTCCGGTTTCCGCTAATAAGGGAATTTCTACGACAGCAAGTGGATGTTTTTCTGTTTCAAGTTGAGTGAGTTGTTTTTTGGTCTCTTGTTGAATCAGTGGATGCAGAATGTTTTCTAAGGTAGATTTTGCGTCTGGATTCGTAAAAATTAGTTGGCGCATATAACTTCTATTCAGTTCGCCAGAATTATCTAATATCGATTCACCAAAATAATCAACAATCGTTTGTAATCCTTTTTGTCCCTTCGCAACTAAATCATGGGAAATTTTATCGGCATTAATGGTTGGGATTAGTTTAGACTTGAACCAGTTCAAAACGGTTGTTTTTCCACTGCCAATGCCACCAGTAATTGCTAGTTTAATCATATTAAACCCTTGTTCGCTTGGGGATACATAAACAAAATTGATTTTTCTTTTAGATAAAAATGTTCAAAATAAACACTAAGAAGGTTATTCAGTGTCTCCTTAAGGAGACACTTAACCTAATTTAATAATTCAATACTATATCATGGAATCAAAAAATGAAATTTAAATCTATATTGTTAGCGGGCGCGGTAAGTGCCTCTCTATTAGCTATATCAGCATCTGCTCTAGCAGAAAGTTATATGCCTTTTGTTTTAGGAACGGCTTCGGGTGATTCTGTTTCAGCAGCAGCAACGTCGGCGACAGCATCATTAAAAGAAAATGGGTTTGAAGTCGTTGGAACCTATGAGCCTAATTCAGATGCTCAAGTCATCATTGTCACCAATCATGCGTTAAAAGATTTAGCGGCAAAGTCTAAAAATGGTGGCTTCGGTGCGATGGAGCGAGTATCCGTTGTAAAACGTGGTGGAGTGGTTGAGGTATCCTATACTAACCCTACTTATATGTGGAATATGTATCGTATGAAAGGTGATATCTCAGGGATTCAATCGGCAATCGAAAAAGCATTAGGAAAACAAAAAGAATTTGGGGCAGAGAAAGCATTGAGTGTTGCTGATATTCGTGAATATCATTACAAGTTTATGATGCCATATTTTGACGATGTTGATGAGCTAGCTGAGCATGACTCCCAATCTGTAGCAGCTGATATTATTGAAGCTAATTTAACGGCTGGAAAAGCAGGAACTAAGAAGATATATCGAATTGATATTCCTGGTTCTAAAATGACAGTGTTTGGTGTTGCAATGACAAAAGGTGATGGAGCAGATGCAGAAATCCTAAAACAAATTGATGCAAATGGACATTCTCATGCAGCACATTTACCTTATGAAATTTTAGTTAATGACGGTGAAGTGGTTGCCTTAAATGCAAAATTCCGTATTGCGATTAACTGGCCAAGTCTTTCAATGATGGGATCTGGTAGTTTTATGTCAATTGCCGACTCACCAGAAGCAATCACAGAAACCTTAACGGAAGTTGCGTCTGAATAACCCTATTTAGTTCTCCCATAAAAAAGCGTAGTTTATCTACGCTTTTTTTGTTTTGGGACTTGAAAAAAAATAAACATTACCCATTTAAGTATCGACATTAAATTTTAAGGAGTCTCTAATGAGCAAAACAGAAACCCATGCTTTTCAAACTGAAGTCAGCCAACTATTGAAGTTGATGATTCATGCACTTTATTCAAACAAGGAAATTTTTTTAAGAGAGTTGGTTTCAAATGCTTCGGATGCGTTAGATAAGTTGCGCTTTGAAGCCGTTTCAAATGATGCGTTGACAGAGGGTGAATCTGAGTTAGCAATTGAAGTGAACTTTGATAAAGAAGCGCGCACGGTGACAATTTCAGATAATGGAATTGGGATGACACGTGATGATGTGGTTGCGAATATTGGTACGATTGCAAATTCTGGTACAAAAAAATTCTTAGAAAGTATGACAGGTGACCAAGCAAAAGATAGTAATCTTATTGGTCAGTTTGGGGTTGGTTTTTATGCGTCATTTATCGTTGCGGATGAAGTAACGTTAATTACCCGTAAAGCGGGTGATGCTAAAACAGAGGCAACTAAGTGGGTTTCTCAAGGTGAAGGCGAGTTTACGCTTGAAACGATTGAAAAAGAAACTAAAGGAACGGATATTGTTCTTCATCTTAAGGAAGATATGGATGAGTTCTTGGAAGAACACAGATTAAAAACTATTATTACAACCTATTCAGATCATATTAATTTTCCAATCAAAATGTGGAAAGATGAAACAGATGATGAGGGTAAGGAAACAGGCGAAAAAACCTTAGAGCAAGTTAATAAAGCGACAGCACTTTGGACACAGCCTAAGTCTGAATTATCTGAGGAAGATTATAAAAATTTTTACCAAGCGATTTCGCATGACTATGAGCCGCCTTTAAGAACAATGCACAATAAGGTAGAAGGAACACAAGAGTATACTTCACTTCTTTATTTGCCTAAAAAAGCACCGTTTGATCTATACGACCGTGACCGTCGTTACGGGCTAAAACTCT
>CAYUHO010000029.1:0-13987 GCA_964444445.1 uncultured Piscirickettsiaceae bacterium
AGTTGTTAAGCGTCTCCTTAATAAAGACACTCATAATTTCACGTTAATTGTTCTTAAATAAGATACAATATTTCTTTACTTTATAATTTATAGACAAGGATTTTTCATGCGACATTTGTTTTTAGCATTAACAGCATTTTATTTGGTTGCTTTCTCTAGCGTTAGTTTTTCGAAAGAAGTCAAAATAGGAGTGGTGAATATAGCGCTATTATTGGAAAAGGCGCCGCAGGCAAAAGCTGCAAGTTCAGCACTTGAAAAAGAATTTGGGCCACAGCAGGTAGAGTTAACAAAACTTGCTAAGAAAATGGAAATGAAGCAAAAGGAGTTTCAAAAAAATAAATTAGTGATGGTAGAGTCACAACGTCAAGCTGCGCAAAGGGATATTAGTATGATGAATAGAGATATTCAGCGTAAGAAAAATGATATCCAGGAGTTAGTTAATATTCGTAGAAATGAAGAGCTAGCGAGCTTACAGAGTGTTGTAAATCAAGGGATTAAGCAAATAGGAAAGCGTGATGGCTTTGATTTGATTTTATATGAGGGTATTGCTTATACCAGTGAAAGAATTGATGTGACAAAAAAAGTACTTGAGTTTTTGAATGAAGAATATAAAAAACAGCGTACAGATTTTAATAAATGATTGCAACAGAAATACTTAACCTACTCAAAGAAAAAGAGATAGAAGCAGAAATTATTGGCGACGCCAACTGTGAGATAGAACAGGTTTCTGGCTTAGCTGAGGCTGAAAAAAAACACCTTAGTTTTTTTAATGATCCTAAGCGTATTCAAGAGCTAAAAAAAACCAGTGCAGGCATCGTTTTTTTAAACAAGGCGTTTCTTGTAGACTCTGTAAGTACGGCTATCTGTGTACAAGATCCTTATGTTGCCTATGCCATAATTGCTCAACACTTAAATCCTGTTAGATTAAAAGCAACTATTGCGAATTCAGCAGTGATTTCGGACTCAGCTTCTGTGCCTGCGTCATGTCAAATCGCTGAAAATGTGGTGATAGGTGAAAGTGTAATTCTAGGTGAAAATTGCTTCATTTCAGCCGGATCTGTAATCAAAGAAAATTGTGTGCTTGGCAAGAATGTTGCAGTTGGTAGTAATGTCACAATTGAAAAAAACTGTCTAATTGGTGATGATTCTTCAATTGAGGCAGGAACCGTCATTGGTGGACAAGGATTTGGTTTTGCTAATAATCAAGGCGAATGGCTCAGAATACCGCAAATAGGACGAGTTATTGTTGGAAATAATGTTTGGATAGGCAACAATTGTGCAATCGATCGAGGAACGATAAATGATACGATTATTGAAGATAATTGTATTATTGATAATTTAGTTCATATTGCTCACAATGTTCAAATTGGTTATGGTTCAGCCATTGCTGGACAGGTCGGTTTTGCCGGAAGTACTCAGATTGGAAGGTATAATATTTTTGCTGGTCAGGTGGGTGTGACAGGTCATATAGAAACGGCTGATAATTGCTTATTTGGTGCTAAGGCAGGGGTGACACATAGTATCAAGTCATCAGGTTCTTATTCTGGTTTTCCAGCGATTGAAACAGCAAAATGGCAAAAAAATACAGTGAGAGTTAAGACGTTAGATAAAACTTCTAAAAAAATTAAACAATTAGAAAAACGAATACGAGAGTTAGAGGAAAATGCAGATGGACATTAAAGAAATTTTTAAATTTTTGCCACACAGGTATCCTTTTTTATTAGTTGATAGAGTAACTGAATTCGAATCGGGTGACTATTTAAAAGCATTTAAAAATGTAACCTTTAATGAACCTCAATTTACGGGGCATTTTCCTGATAACCCAATTATGCCTGGTGTTTTAATTGTTGAAGCAATGGCACAATGCACTGGTATCCTTGCCTTTAAAACCCAAGGGAAAGAGCTTGATGGAAAAAGCATGTACTACTTGGCTTCCGTTGATAATTGTAAATTTAGAAAGCCAGCTGTGCCTGGAGATCGATTAGATTTTGAAGTCAAAATGCTTGGAAATCTTAAGGGGATTTGGAAGTTCTCCTGTATCACTAAAGTCGATGGTCAAATAATCGCTTCTTGCGATATGAAATGTGCTCAAAGACCTGTTTAAGAGTTTTATATAATGATACATCCAACAGCTATAATTCACGAAAATGCCATTGTCGGTTCACAGGTTGAAATTGGTGCCTACTCGATTATAGGCGACCAGGTTGAGATTGGTGATGGAACCAAAGTTGAACCGCATGCAGTTATTACTGGGCCAACAGTCATTGGTAAGAATAATCATTTTTATCAATTTGGTTCGATTGGTGCAGCTCCGCAAGATAAAAAATATATTGATGAACCGACCACTTTACTTATCGGTGATAACAATATGTTTCGTGAGAATGTGACGATTAATCGCGGGACAGTACAAGACCGTGGTGAAACCATAATTGGGGATAACAACTGGATTATGGCGGCTGTTCATATTGCACATGATTGTGTGATTGGTAGCAATGTGATTTTAGCTAATGCTTGTGCTTTAGCTGGACATGTTACCGTTAATGACTGGGCAATTTTGGGAGGTTACAGCCTTGTTCACCAATTTACTCAAATTGGGGAACATTGTTTTTGTGGAATGGGGAGTGTTATTAGTCAGGATATCCCTAATTTTGTGACCGTCTCTGGTAACCTTGCTGAGCCTCGTGGAATCAATCTTGAGGGCTTAAAGCGTCGTGGATACGATAAGGAACAGCTCAGTTTGATTAAGCGATCTTATCGAGCTTTATATCGAACTAATTATCGACTTGAAGAAGCGATTAATGAGATAGAAAGCATTAATGATGAGCAGGGCACCTTGGATGGTTTGATTCATTTCTTAAAAAACTCTACTCGTGGTATTGTCCGTTAATTCTAAAAAAAATGACAGCTCACCTGTATTTGCAATTGTAGCAGGTGAATCATCTGGTGATTTACTGGGTGCAGACCTTATAAAATCTTTGAAACGTCGTTATCCCCAGGCTTCTTTTGTTGGCATTGGTGGTGATAAGATGCAGTCTGAAGGTTTTGTTTCTTGGTTTCCGATGGAAAAACTATCGGTAATGGGGATATTTGAAGTTTTAAAACACCTACCAGAACTTCTAAAACTCCGTAAACAGTTAATTAAGCAACTTCTTGAATTAAAACCAGATGTGTTTATTGGCATTGATGCACCTGATTTTAACTTTAAGGTTGAACAAACTTTAAAAAATGCTCAAATTACTGCAATTCATTATGTTGGCCCATCTGTTTGGGCTTGGCGTGAAAAACGTTTAGTTAAAATCAAGAAGCAAGTTGACGGTATGTTAGTTTTGTTTCCTTTTGAAGAAGCTTATTATCACAAGTATAAAATTCCCGTAAAGTTTGTTGGTCACCCATTAGCCAATCAGATTAGTGAAACGGATTCAACTTTGGAGGCAAGGCAAAGTCTATCCCTTGCTAAGGAGCTGAATATCACTGGTTTAATGCCAGGTTCGAGATGGTCTGAAGTAGATCAAATGATTGAACTCTATATTGAAACGGCTTTACAAATCAAAAAGCAATTTCCCGAAATGGTTTTTATCATTCCCTGCGTTAATGAACGAATACGACAAAGAGTTCAGTTGTCGATTGACAAGCTAGCTGGACAGGATGATTGTTTTAAACTCTATCTTAAGCAGGTTGATTTAGTGATAGAGGCGTGTGATCAATCGTTAGTCACATCAGGTACGGCAACACTAGAGGTTGCATTACATGGAAAGCCTTTGGTTTTAGCAATTAAGGTTCATCCTTTCTCCTACTGGTTAATGAAAAAATTAGCCACCACGCAATGGGTAGGGTTACCTAATATACTGGCTCAAAAAGAATTGATTCCAGAGTTGATTCAAGATCAAGCGACGGTGGCTAATTTAACCAGTAACATGTTAGAAATTATTCAGAATCAGGATAAAAGAAACCTTCAAATTTCTGCATTTAAACAGCAACATAAACGGTTAAAGCAAGATGCTTCAAATTTGGCAGCAGAGGCAATTATAAAATGGATGAACTAGTCACCACATACCAAGATATCATTGCGGGCGTTGACGAGGTTGGCAGGGGACCTTTAATTGGTGATGTTGTCACAGCTGCGGTAGTGCTAACTGATGACTGTGATCTCGCGCTAATGGACTCTAAAAAACTCTCTGAAAAAAAGCTGGCTTACTTTTATGATTTAATTATTGAACAAGCCGTTGATTACAAAATTGCCAGGGCAACAGCAGAGGAAATTGACCAACTTAATATCCTATCAGCAACTATGTTGGCGATGCAAAGAGCAGTGAATGGCTTAAGTGTGAAAGTTGATAAGGTACTGGTTGATGGTAATCGTTGTCCAGATATCGATTACCCTTGTGAGGCGATTATAAAAGGGGATGGAAAGGTGCTGGCAATTAGTGCCGCCTCCATTCTTGCAAAGGTAACACGTGATAATGAAATGCGTGAACTAGACAAGCAATACCCTGAGTATGGGTTTGCAAAACATAAGGGTTACCCAACTAAATTTCATTTAGAACAAATGGATCAGTTCGGCTTGATTCCAGGTTATCGACAGAGTTATAAACCAGTAAAGGATAGATCATGACAAAAGCCAATTATCAGCAAGTTTTGGTGCGTTGTTTGTTAGTCGCAACAGCATTGCTATTTTTAGCCGTTGTACTCGGTGCATTTGGTGCACATAGTTTGGAGAAAGGTTTTTCAACGAAACAAATCGCTAACTGGGGTACGGCAATCAACTATATGGTTATTCATGCTTTTGCCTTGGTGGTAATGGTTGTTTTGATGAATATCTTCCCAAAGAAAACAAAAATATGGCAAAGAGCAGGACAGATTTTTTTACTGGGAATTATTTTATTTAGTGGTAGCTTACTTGCTTGGTCATTAACGCTTTACACGCCACTGGTCATTCTAACACCTATTGGGGGGATGTCGTTTTTGATAGGTTGGGCAATCGTTTTTTTTGGCTTACTAGGAATATATCGTCGTAAATAGACTTTATTTTAGGCATAAAAAAAGCGCTGATCAGGCGCTTTTTTTGTCAGTTACAAACTGTCGATTAACGCTGACGCGCTTTAAATCTAGGGTTTGTTTTACTGATGACATATACTTTTCCACGACGTCTAACAACTTGACAATCTTTATGACGTGTTTTCGCAGATTTTAAAGAAGACAAAATTTTCATGATTCATTCTTTCCGTTAATATTAATATTAAGACCAGTTTCCCAGCCATTCAAATTTGAAGTGCGCATGATACTGAAAAACAATCAGTATGTCTAGTTATTAATGACAAAAACAGCTTAAAAACAGCCGTTTTATCCCCCCCTGGTGTTTTTTAACTTAAAAATCACTAGGGGGGGTACAATATGCGCACCTTTTGACGTATTTGGAATAAAAAGTTTGGCCTTATCTGATTTATCACAAGAAGTAAAAGCGCTCTTTTCAGCAGACAGTAAAGTTTCAGCAGGGATTGAAGGCTTTGAATTACGTGATGCACAGGTTGAGATGGCGTTGGAAATCGCTGAAACGATCGCAAATGATGAACTGTTAGTCGCAGAAGCTGGTACAGGGACAGGTAAAACCTTTGCGTATTTGGTACCTGCATTATTAGCGGGAAAAAAAGTCATTATCTCAACAGCTACTAAAACCTTGCAAGAACAGTTGTTGATGAAGGATATTCCTTTCTTACTGGAACTGTGCAAAGTACAAGGAACCGCAAGGCTGTTAAAAGGGCGAGAAAATTATCTTTGCTCTTCGCGTTTAGAAATTGCTGAAACTTCAGAACAGAATATTAAATCCGTTTGGAAGAAATTGTCCCTGATAAGTGATTGGCAACAAAAAACGATTTATGGCGACAAATCAGAACTTGCCGTTATTGATGAAAATGATTTTATTTGGTCACGGGTTAATTCACGACAGGAATTTTGTACACCAAATGGATGTAGTAGTGATTCGGGTTGTTTTTACTCAAAGGTTAAAGAAGAGGCCAATGAAGCTCAAATACTCGTGGTCAATCATCATTTATTCAGTGCTGACCTTGCAATGCGTGAACGAGGATTTGGTGAGGTGTTACCTGAAGCCGATATTTATATCTTTGATGAAGCACACCAGTTACCCGATATCGCGGCACAGTTTTTAGGTTTTAGCATAAGTCGAGCCCAGCTTGACGAGCTTGCAAGAGACATTCGCAATGCTCAAAAATCGGAATCTGAAGAATCAGTCGAAATTTCAGACCAAGTGAAGTTGTTTGAATCAGAGATTCAAAAGTTTAATACCGCTTTGGGTAAATGGGATAAACGTTGGCTCTGGCAAGCATTTTCAGAAAATGAATCCCTAATGAAAAGTTTACAAAGGGTCAAAAATCAACTGACGCTTTTAGTTGATATGTTAAAAGAAATTAGTGAAAGAGGGAAAACGCTTTTAGCGGTTTATAAGCGTTGCCAGGATTTCGAAGGGCAGCTAAATGTTTGGTTGACAACCGAGTCAAAAAACAAAATTCGTTGGTGTGAATCATCGCAGGCACGATTTAAACTTAATTTAACCCCTTTAAGTATTGCGGAACAATTCAAACAGCAACGCGAAAATTTAGGCGGCAGTTGGATTTTTACTTCTGCCACCTTAAGTGTTAATCACAATTTTGACTATTTTACTTCTCGCTTAGGACTGGTTGATGCAAAAACGGTTCATTGGGAAAGCCCATTTGATTTTGAAAAACAAGCCTTAATCTATCATCCTGTTGGTTTACCTGAACCTAGATCAGAGAACTATATTAAAATAGCCCTGCGTGCAATTTGGCCAATATTAAAAGCCAGTAATGGGCGAGCTTTTTTGCTATTTACCAGTTATAAAGCCTTGGCAGAAGCAAAAGTGATTTTAGAGGAACACTGGCAAGGTAGTTTACTTGCACAGGGTGATGCTCCAAAAAATGAACTGATTAAGAACTTCAAACAGTCCTCTGCCGCTATTTTATTAGGGACAAGCAGTTTTTGGGAAGGGGTAGATGTCAGAGGGGAAGCACTAAAAGTGGTGGTGATTGATAGAATCCCATTTATTCCGCCTGATGATCCAATAGTACAGGCTCGAGAGTCCGCACTAAAGGAAAAGGGTTTAAACGCCTTTTTTAATTTTCAAATACCCGAGGCAACCATTGCCCTGAAACAGGGAGCGGGTAGATTGATACGTTCAACCAAGGATAGCGGTATATTGGTCATGTGTGATCCAAGGTTGCGAACCAAACAATATGGCAACTTAATTATCAATAGTTTGCCGCCGTTTAAATGGGTGTTTGATGTACAAGAAGTCATCGGGTTTTTAGAGCAGAATAATCAAAGAGAAATCAGTAATGAAGAATAAAGCATTATCGGATTTAACCATCTTAGCTGTTGAGTCCTCAACTAAAGCTTGCTCAGTTAGTCTGCTTCATCAGGGAGTCAATTATACTCAGTTTGAAATAGCACCACAGCAGCATGCTAATTTGATGCTTGGAATGGTTGAAACGGTTTTAAAACAAGCGGCCTTAGCACCCGAGAAAATAGACTTTTTAGCCCTGTGTGAAGGACCTGGTGCATTTACTGGAGTTAGAATTGCAGCAGGTGTTATTCAAGGCTTAGCTTATGGCTGGGAAAAACCGGTTGTATCCGTTTCCAGTTTAGAAGCACTTGCTTGGCAAGCTTACCAACAAAGTGGTTCAGAAAAAGATCAAAAAATAATTGCTTGCTTAGATGCTAGAATGAATGAACTCTATTTACAAACGTGTAAAGTAGAAGCGGGAGTGTTCTATTCAAACCCACCGCAAATGCTTGGCTTAGAAAAAGCTGAAAATGTTATTCAGCAAGCCAATATCGATGTTGGAATTGGTGATATTGCAGAAGAATTTCCAGCTATTTCATCTCTATTTAAAAACTGGCAAGAAGCTTATCCATCAGCTGAATATGTTGCACAAATAGCTACCCAAAGAAAAGATGAAGCTAAACTGTTATCTGAAGAAATACCGTTACCTTTGTATTTAAGAAATAATGTAGCGGTTAAAAAAGAGTGCAAAAATGATTGCTAGACACCTATTATTACTAATAAGCTTTTTGTTTTTAACCAATATTGCCATTGCAAAAACATTTAAAATTGGTGAAACCATCTTGATTGCTTTCCCTGCAAGTAACATTAAAGATGATGCCTATATGATTGGAATTGTAAGAAAAGTTTCGGTTAATGGCGATTATCAACTCTTTGTAACAGACTATGTTGAAGGACATGATTATGGACTCTCGTGTACCCCCATATTAACCGACTCAGCCATGAAACAAACGAATCAGACAGGTTGGGAGCTATGGCAGGATACAACTAAACCCAAAAGCCAGCAACTTGAGTTTATCGTACCAGCTGAAAGAGCCATGAAGTTGAGCACGGGTAAATTGATGTTTATTGAAAGATACAACATTTACATCACCTATTCTCGTTGGAAATCTAACGCGCCTATTATGCCAATTGGGCGTTTGGAATCTGCCAAAAAAGAAGCTGATTCAGCAGGGATTTCAGCGATTAAACCTGCGATTGACATTGCTATTCTTGATAGAAAAAGTTACTACGACCCTAAGATTGGGCGTCCTTACTGGCCTTATGAGTCTATCCAACCTTTAACGGTTTTATTAACAGAAGTGGATAAAATATTAGCTGAAGATAGGCGGTTAAACGCGTTATGGCGCGCTAAAAAAAGAGATTGGAGAGAGATAGAAAAAGATATGAAAACGTATTTTGTGGTTGATGCCTTAGATAAAGCCGTAGCAGATGCATCCTATATTTTAAGTGAAGATGGTCTTGAGAAAGCGAACCCAAGTGATTTGCAAAAATTAAAAAAACAACTTAGAGAATTAGGTTATTGATATTTTTTAAGGCTGAATAATTTCTGCTTGTTCAGCTTCAGATTGTTCTATCTCTGCTTCTCCCGTTTCTGTTTCTTTTAGAGTCTGTTCAAAATTTATATGACCATCTATTCTATCACTGCCTTCTATTTCAGGGTTTTCTGCTACTTCAATCGGGATGGGTTGGCTAGGTTTTAGGTCTTCGGGCTTGTCTTTTTGCCATTGAATTTGGATTAGGGCTCCAAAAATAGGGTGATCAAGATAGTGTAATTGGCCAGATTTGATTTTTCTAGATTCGTTTAATTGAAAGCGCATGTAGTCAGGCAAATCTTCAAGTTCAAGCTTTTGTTGTAGGGCAAATTCTTCTCTAATACTAGTGGGGATTCGTCGCTCTATCTCTAGGTTAGCTATCACGTGAGGGTAGCGTGATTTGTAAAAGGTTAAGTAGCCATCAACCGCGGACTTAAACTCTGTTTCAGGGGTTACGTTAAGTAATAGTGGAGTTGCTTGCTCTTCAGGTTTGGCTTCAACCAACCAAGCTTGGTGCAAAAGAATCTGATAGCCTTTTTCACGGGTCATTTTTGCAGCTTGCTCTGTTAGCATATTTTCTGAGGCTTCTAGGCTTTCAAACGCGATTGCCTTTTCGGTATCAATTAAATCGATATCCATTGGCCAATATTCTTCTGACCAGCCACGTAGCGCAAGTGTTTCAAAAATGATAATTTCAATTTTAAAAAGTGGGTATTCGACTGGTTGTTCTTCAGTTTCAGCAAACACCGATAGGCAATAAAAGGATGCCAAAACAGCAAGGAAGGTTTTTTTTAACAACATTCTTTATTCTCTAATTGAAGCAATCATTAGTTCAATTGCTTTTGTTCTTTGAAGTGTATCTGGCATTGTATCGAAATATTTAAGTTCCGTTTGACCTTTTAAATCATAATTCTTTGGATGTCTTTGAATTAATTGTACAAGTTTTAAAATGTCTATTTTGGGTTGAGGCCCAAAAGTAATTCTAATTTGCGATTCATGCGCATCAATTTTAGCAAGATTTAATGGGGTTGCCAGTAGTTTGACTTCTGTGGCTGAAAATAGGTTTTTAACCTGATCTGGCAACAAACCAAAACGGTCAATCATTTCGACTTCTAATTCTCTAAGCTGCCCTTTGGTTTTAGCGCTGGCAATACGTTTATAGAAAACCAGACGGGTGTGAATATCAGGCAGGTAATCATCTGGAATAAGCGAGGGGACACCCAGTTCCACTTCAACCCCATGTTGATCAAGGGTGATATCAACTTGTTCACCTGATTTTAGGGATTGTACTGCTCTGTCTAAGAGTTCTGAATAGAGGGTAAAACCGATTTCAGCAATTTGTCCTGATTGACCATCTCCTAGTAGTTCACCTGCGCCACGTATTTCTAAATCATGGCTAGCGAGCATAAATCCGGCACCGAGTGTATTGTGTTTGGCAATTGCATCTAAGCGTTTGCCTGCATCCTTGCTCATCATCGCTTTACCAGCCGTAAACATATAGGCATAGGCTTTATGATGTGAACGTCCAACTCGCCCACGTAATTGGTGCAGTTGTGCTAAGCCAAATTTATCTGCTCGATGGATTAGGATGGTATTAGCGGTTGGGATATCAATTCCCGTTTCAATTATGGTGGTACAGACTAGAATGTTAAAACGTCGATGATAAAAATCATGCATCACTTGTTCGAGTTCTTTTTCATTCATTTGACCGTGTGCTGTGTCAACCTTAGCTTCAGGAATAAGGTTGCGAATATCCTCTGCCATTTTGTTAATTCGGTCAACATTATTGAATAGAATGTATATTTGCCCGCCACGACGAATTTCACGTAGACAAGCTTCTTTAACCGTATCTTCATTCCAATCTTGTACAAAGGTTTCTACCGCTAGGCGTTTAGCAGGTGGTGTGGCAATAATAGACAAATCACGTAAATCATTCATTGCCATGTTTAAGGTACGAGGAATCGGAGTGGCAGTCATGGTCATCACATCAACTTCAGAACGCATTTTCTTGAGTTGTTCTTTTTGACGAACACCAAAACGGTGTTCTTCATCAATAATAATTAAACCTAGGTTTTTGAAGATGGTTTCTTTTTGAATTAATTTATGGGTTCCAATGACAATGTCGACCTTGCCAGTTTTAGCATCTTCAAGTATTTGTTTAGACTCTTTGGCGGTTTGAAAACGAGACAAGCCTGCCACTTGAACTGGCCAGTCGGCAAATCTGTCTCTAAAATTTTCTAAATGCTGTTGAGAAAGTAGGGTAGTTGGGACTAAAACGGCAACCTGTTTTCCGGCATGAGCGGCAATAAATGCAGCGCGCATTGCCACTTCTGTTTTACCAAACCCGACATCACCACAAATAAGACGATCCATGGGTTTTTCTTTTTTCATGTCTTTAATGACACTTTCAATGGCGGTTTCTTGGTCAGGGGTTTCTTCAAAAGGGAAGCTGGCTGCAAACCGGTCATAGTCTTGACTTTCCGTTTCAAATGAATAGCCAGGCATAGCCTCTCGTTGGGCATAAATGTCCAGTAATTCAGCAGCCACATCACGGACTTTTTCGGCCGCTTTTTTCTTTGCTTTTTCCCACTTGTCAGACCCTAAACGGTGCATTGGTGCGGTGTCTGCATTTGCCCCTGTGTATCGGCTGATAAGGTGTAATGAGGTTACGGGAACATAGAGTTTGGCTTCTTTCGCATATTCAATGGTTAACAATTCTTGTGCTTCACCTTGAATGACTAAGGTTTCTAAACCGAGATAACGGCCGACACCATGATCTATATGCACAATCGGATTGCCTATTTCGAGTTCGACTAGGCTGGAAACACTGGCACTGAATTCATTGTGTTTTTTGTTGCGACGTCTTTTTTGGATAACGGTTTTACCAAAAATTTGCGCTTCAGAAATAATACAGAATTCATCGGTAAGTAAACTGTCTTCAAGTGGTGAAACGAATATTTGTAGTTTTTCTTTAGTGTTAGCGTCTTTAAATTCTTGCCAGGTATTGAGCACCCTAGGTGTGGTATCAAGGGTTTTTTCCTTGGCTAAAATATCCAACAAGCTTTCTCTACGTCCTGTTGATTCAGCACTAAATAGAATACGACCTTTATATCGATCTAAGAAGGCGTTTAACTTGGCTAAAGGATACTCACTATTGTTTTGAATCGCTAAATCTGGAATAGGTTTTGTATTAAACTCTACCGTTGTTTTTGCTGATTTTTTACTTTCAAAGATGATTCTATGATGTTGTTTTAAAGCAGAAAAAACGTCACTCTCTGATAAGATTAATTCGGCAGGTTTTAGAATAGGGAAGTCTGGGTTGTACTGTGCAATATCGAAACGTTCTTGATAGTTATCCCAGGTATTTTTAATCTGTTGGCTTAGGTTTCCGTCGTCAAAAAATAAGGTGTCTTCAGGTAAAAAATCATTTAAAGTTGCTGTTTGTTGATGAAAAAGTGGTAGGTAATATTCTAAGCCATCAAGGGTTTGTTGTTCATTAACCGATTTAAATAACTGGCTGTTTCTTGATTCATCACCAAACAGGCTTTTAAATTTTTGCTTAAATAAATGAATCCCATCTTCCGTTAAATCATACTCTTTAGCGGGTAGCATTTCGATTTGTGAAATTTCTTTAATGGTTCGCTGGGTTTCTGGGTCAAAGCTTTTGATTGTTTCTATTTCATCATCAAATAAATCCAGCCTAAAAGGCGTTTTACTCCCCATCGGAAAGACATCAATAATCGAGCCTCTAATTGCAAAAAAACCTGGTTCAATTACTTGACTCGTTCTCTGATAGCCACCTTTTTCGAGTTTGTCTGTAAATTGATTAACGTCTAGGGTTTGGTTGTTAGTTAACAAGAAGGTAAATTTTTCGATAAAACTCTGTGGAACAACTTTTTGCAAAAAAGTGCTAATGGGCAGAATTAAAAGCCCCTTTTTAATATTTGGCAAGCGATAAAGTGTTTTTAATCGTTGTGAAATAATATCTTGGTGGGGCGAAAATTGGTCATAGGGTAAGGTCTCCCAGTCGGGAAAATTAAGCACTTCAACCGTTTGATCAGTCAGCTGCTGCCGATTAAAAAAACCAATAAACTCTTCAAGTTGATTTGCCTGCATTGAGTCATCAGCAAGGTAAACAACCAAACTTGAAGACGGGTCTTGAATTTTTTCACTTAAGATTAGTGCTTTTTCTGCCAAACTCTTAACAAACCAGTGTGAATGTTGGTTTTTTAAATTAATTTTGTAGGTATCAAAAATAGACGTGACAGGCATTGAATTGTTACAACTCTAACTAGTATTTTTAAAGGTTGGTATTTTACAGGAAAAACTAAATTTCTAAGTGTGAATTTGGCTAGCGTGTAAAATAGCCTTTTTATAAATAAATAGGAACTTTGGTGCGTTCACAGTGGATTACAAGTTGGATACTTTGGTTAGGTCAGCACTTAAAACTATATGGTTTTCTCATCGCGATTGTGTTGCTAGCGACCCTGTTAGGGTTGGTTTGGCTGCCAGATAGCTTCGCGTTTTTGTTTGCGGGTGAGGCGAAGTTGGTTCTATTGAGTATGTTGTTGATGGCAGTTGTTGCCATTAAGTTATTGGACTCTGTAAAAACAGCCATTCTTTTATTGGTTGTGATGTTGCTTTTATACTTTGTTTCTAGTGCGCTGTATTTATGGTTGAATATTGCTCATAATGAATACAGTGTTTTGTCTCGGGTAGTCGTGGTTACCATTATGATGAGCCATTTAATCCATTTTATTGCATCATTGTTACGTGAGATGGCACGAGGAATTCATCAATATGATGCAATTATTGAAGCGCTTGTCATTACGCACCAACCGATTTTAGTTTCATCCTTGACTACGATTTTCGGTTTTGTAGTCGTCTCCATATTTAACCATCAGTTTTCTGTCATGGCATATCAGGTCATCATTGGTGTGAGTTTAAGTTACCTTTCTCTTTTGGTGCTTGTGCCTGTAATTTTAATGAACTGGTTGTTGGAGTTTAGGGTAGGGCACTACGCCGATCGACACGGTTTGGATTGGGTTTTAAAACTGGCTACAAAGTACCCCCCCCT
>CAYUHO010000030.1:0-13878 GCA_964444445.1 uncultured Piscirickettsiaceae bacterium
TGCTATTTTCGATGCTATTTTCGATGCTATTTTCGATGCTATTTTCGATGCTATTTTCGATGCTATTATTAGGTATAAGCTCCCCCCCCCCTGGTGATTTTTGTTGGAAACTTAACTCGCTCACCAGTGTCAAATTTTCCAGTTCATCTTCTTTGCTCTCTTGGCTACCTAACAAATCAGAAAAAATATTAATTTCATCTGTCGCGCTAAAAGGCAATTTTTGCCCCCCAGAAGACGATTTACCATTTTCTATTCCAGTAACATCATTAAACAACTCAACCATATGACTCAATGCCTACAAATTACACGTCTAGGGTTAGATAAAGCAACTAACAAGCCAACCGCTAATATTATCTCCATCTCTAGGGTAAAGGCTAGAGCATAACTACAGCGGAGTGTAAGAAAAATTACTAGCGATTAAATCATCCATCATCTTTTGTTCTTGTTTTTCCAATTTAACAAAGTGTTTTTTCTCTAGTTTTTTATAGAGTTTTTCTAATGCTTGTTCTCTTTTTCGCTTTTCTAACCAAACTTCTTTTACTTTTTCTAAGGATTGCTCCAGTTCGCTTATTTGTATCTGTTGATGTTGAATCGCCTGATTTAACTTTCCTAAAAAAGCCTGAGTTTGATTAATTTTTTGTAAGGTTGTTGATTGATTACTTTTTAGCTGCCGTAGATATTCATTTTGATAACCATTTAGAGAGTCAAGTTGAACATTATTCAGTTGTAATTTACTCCTAATTTCTTGCATCATCAATTCTGACTTTACTAGGTCTGCCTGTGATAATTCAATGATTTTTCTAAGCCTATCTAAACGTTTTTGCATGATTACACCTTAAAGAGACCTTAGGAGACTACAAATTTTAAGGATGCCAAACTTTCTTCTAAACTAAATTTTTTCTGAATCCCCTGCGACAAAAAGTTATTTAAGGATGGTTGCTTTTCAATTGCATAATCGATATTTTGATCTGACCCCATTTTATAAGCTCCAACCGTTATCAAGTCCACATTTTTCTGATAAGTTGAGTATATTTGTTTAAATCGATTAGCAAGCTTAAGTTGTTCCTTTTCAACTACATCAATCATCACTCGACTAATAGAGGCTTCAACATCAATTGCTGGGTAACGCCCTGTTTCAGCAATTTCACGAGACAGAAGAATATGACCATCCAGCACGCCTCTAGCTGAGTCCACAACCGGATCTGTTTGATCATCACCTTCTGCTAAAACGGTATAAATCGCAGTGATAGAGCCCTTACCTTCCATACCATTACCTGCTCTTTCAACTAATTGTGGAATTTTTGCAAACACAGATGGTGGGTAACCTTTTGTCGCAGGAGGCTCGCCAACTGCCAATGCGATTTCTCTTTGAGCCTGAGCAAAGCGCGTCAGTGAATCCATTAACAGAAGTACTTTTTTACCTTTATTCCTAAAATATTCAGCAATTGCTGTTGCTAACATTGCACCATGCAACCTCATTAAGGGTGGATCATCCGCAGGGGTTGCAATAACAATAGAACGTCTCAAGCCTTCTTCACCCAAGTTATTTTTGACGAAATCATTAACTTCTCTACCACGCTCTCCAATTAAGCCTACAACAACAATTTCAGCCTCTGTATAACGCGTAATCATGCCTAACAAAACACTTTTACCAACGCCGGTACCTGACATTAACCCAATACGCTGACCTTCTCCAATTGTCAGTAATGAATTAATCGCCTTAATCCCTACGTCTAAAGGTTTGGTTATTGGCGTCCTTGATAAGGGGTTAATTTTTTCTCCTTGTAAAAAGACCCCGTCTTTGCAGACAGGAGCGGGCTTGTTATCGAGGGGAAAACCAGAACCATCTAGCACCCTGCCAAGCATCGACAAGCCTACTTTGATTTGAACTCCGCCAGAAACAGCAACAACCTTCGCGTTTGGCTCAATTCCATGAACATGTCCGATTGGCATTAAAAAGAGCTTATCGTCATGAAATCCAACCACCTCAGCCTCAATAAGTCCCTGAGTCATCGAGTGAATTTCACATTTTGACCCTATCGGTGCATAAATACCTACGACTTCAAGTGCCATGCCAACCATTCTTACTAAACGACCTTCAAGTTTAGGTTCTTCAACTTCAGGTAATTGTTTAATAAACTGCTTAGACTTTTGAACGATAAATTGATTAAAAAGCTGTTGTAACATAATCTTTACAACCTCACTTATCAACTGCCCCATGCTTTTCTGAAGCTTGATCAGAATAGGAGCTTGATGGAGAATCTTCATCTACTAAAACGGACTTTGAGGTGACATATGATTGGTTAATCAACTCTGCAAGCTTATCTTGCCAGTCATCTACCAGTGAAGATGAATTTTGTATTACTTTACAAGTTCCGTATGTTAAGGATGCATCAGGAACTAATTTCCAAGTATTTTTAGTTGAACTTGCGTGTTTTTTGACGACTTCTAAATCATCGGGATTTAAAAATATTTCAGTTTCGACTCTTTCTGATGGGAGCTTGGCAACAGCCTCTTCTAATACCTGCAAAATCCACTCAGGCGACTCTGTAATTTCTTTTTTGATTATTTTGGAGGCAATTTCCGTCGTTATAGCCACAAGATTAACAAAAACCTCCTCCGTAATCTTTTGGTAAGGCTGAACCATAAACTCAGACAAGTCTTGTAAGGATTTTACTTGTGGTTGCAAAATTTTGCTTGCCTCCTCTTCTGCCAGTTTTTTACCTTCTAACTTTCCTGACTGTAAACCTTGTTTAAAGCCCTCTTCACTCCCTTTTTTGAAAGCTTCATCATAGGCATTCTTTTTAATTAAAGAAGTCTGCTCTTTAATCTCTGGTTCAACTTCTTTTCTTAATTTCTCTATGACATCAGAACGGATCTTTTTTTCTTTCTTTATCTTTTCTTGCTTTAAACTACTCATTTTCCAAGGTTTAATGCTTGGATTTAAAGTTTCTTCAGTTGATAGCAACTTTGTTTCAACCTTTAAATCTTCCTCACTTGCCTTTGAAGCCTCAGAAGAAGCACCAACAGCTGAATCTATTTCACCTTCTAAAACAGACATAATCTAAACAAATTCCTCACCACCGCCTGGCATCATTAACTTCTCTTCATCCGCTAAACGACGTACAGTTTGAATAATTGTTCTTTGTGATTCTTCAACTTCACTCAACTTAACTGGACCACTTAGCTCCAATTCTTCTTTTAACATTTCAGCTTGACGTTTTGACATATTATCTAAGAACAGATCAATCATAGATTGATCCGCTCCTTTTAAAGCAACCTTCAGTACATCAGTCGGTACCTCACCCAATAGAGTTTGAATTCCTCTAGGCTCAATTTCTCCAATGTCTTCAAATACAAACATTTGATCTTGAATCGCCTTACTAATTTCTTCATGTTCAATTGCAATATCATCCAAGACCTTAGAATCAACGCCTCCTCCAACCAAGTTGAGAATTTCAGCCGCTTTCTTTTCCCCACCAATTGTAGCCAATTTACCACCTTCACCATCACTTGATGCACTTTGTAAAACTGCATTTAAATCAAATAACGCTCTCGGTTGTATCGTGGTCAAGGTTGCAATACGATAAACGATTTCGGACTGAAAACGCTCAGGTAATCCAGCTAAAATTTCTGCCGACAAGTCTGGATCAAAATAGGATAAAACGATTGCGGTCACCTGAGGATGTTCATTTCTTAACATATTAGAAATCGTTGAAGGGTGCATCCATTTCAAAGCTTCCAAACCTTTGACTTGATCGCCAAGCATTGCTGCATCCATAAGGCCGCCACCCCCTTCTCCTAAGGCGTCTATCATCAAGGACTGAGCGTATTCGGTTGGATTTATTCCAAGCGCATCCTCTCCAAGCTCTGCTAAAAATTCTTGCATCACGATCTTAATGTTATCATGAGAGACATCGGTAACCTCTGTCATGATGGAACCAATCTGCTGAACTTCTCTGGGGTTTAGATGTGCTAATACCTTAGAAGCCGTATCTTTTCCTAAGGCCAATAATAAAATGGAGGTTTTTTCTAAACCTGTTAATGGTTCTCCATCTTTTACTTCTTCAATTTCAGAATCAGGCATAGTCGTTTCTCAACCTCAATGAATCCATTGTTTAATTATATGAGCTGCCAATTTAGGTTCAGCAGCCACAATCGCCCTAACTTTCTCGAGTAATTCTTTATCTTCTTTCGAATCTTCTTCAACTTCTTCCGCTGTTTCTTGAACCTCTTCATTCATTTTCTCAAGAGCCTTGGCGATTTCATCTGAGTTTTCTAACTCATCCTCTTCCTCTGCGACATTTTCAGGGTAGTCCAAAGCAAACTCATCTCTCTTAGATAAATCCCTAAGCATTGGTCGAATAACAACAAATACTAAAATCAAAATTAACAGCCCAGCAGCCAACTGTTTCACAAAGTTCCAGAACCAAGGTTCTTCCCAGAACTCAGGGCCAGCATAAGTATCTTTTTCATAAATAAAGGACGCATTTACAATACTTAAGGTATCGCCCCTATTCTCGTCTAAACCAACTGTATCACTAACCAACTTTCTATATTTTTTTAACTCTTCCTCTCCAAGAGGCGTTTTAACTTCCTTGCCTTCTTCATTAACTGACAACTTATCATCAATTACAACAGCAACCGAAATCTTGATAATGTTTCCAACAGAATTTTTAACATGAGAAATCGTTTTATCCATTTCATAGTTCTTAGTTTTCTTCTCCTTGGAACTCTTCAAATTTGGATCTTTCTCTTCATTGTAGCCTTCTTCAGGAGCTAAACCTGCTCTTGGAGGTTGATTTGTTAAAGCGCCAGGAATTCCCATTGGACCTTCATTACGGTTAATCTCTTTCACTTCCTGCTCTGAACGGATAGCCTCAGGGTTTGGTTCATAATTTTCTCTAGTTTGCTCCTGCTGAGTAAAGTCTAGTTCAGCTGTAACTTGCGCTCTAATTTTATGATTTCCACCAACGATAGGTGAAAGTAACTGTACAACACGTCGAGACAAAGTCGATTCAACCTGGCGAACATAGTCTAGTTGCTTAAGGCTTACCGACAAACCTCCGACTTGCTGATCTGAAGTTAATAAATTACCACGTTGATCAACCACGGTAACACTTTTTGGTTTCATATTTGGGATACTGGATGAGACCAAATAAATAATGGCATTAACCTGCTCATCATTTAGTCCACGTCCTGGATACAGTTGAACAACCACTGACGCAGTTGGTTCTTGTTGCTTACGAACGAAAACGGAACGCTTTGGTAAACCAAGCATGACTCTTGCCGATTTCACAGAAGTTAAACTACCAACTGACTTTGCAAGCTCTCCTTCTAAAGCTCGGTGATATCTTGTTGTCTCTTTAAATTGTGAAATTCCAAACCCCTGCTCTACATCTAGGATTTGATATCCTGTAGGTGCTTGTTTAGGAAAGCCAAGGGCTGCCAATTTTAATCTAAGGGCATGTACATTATCTTCAGGCACAAGGATTGCACCAGATTTAGTATCAATTTCATAAGGAATAGTTTCTTGGTCTAAGGTTTGAATAACCTCGGTCATATCTTTAGCATCCATACTACCAAATAATAGGGTGTAGTTTGAACTTTGTGACCAGATAACAATGCCTACAGCTAACGACAGAGTTGCCGCGAGAACAATCACCAAACTAACTTGCTTAGCGACAGAAAGCGTTGTTAAGTTTTTGATAAAAGGGGAACCTGTTGACGAGTCCTGCCCGTCTATATTTTGCTCCATTGATGACTGCTCTGGCATCGGTTATTTATTCTCTTAAATTGGCATGTTTTTAATATCACGATAAGCCTCAACCAACTTATTTCTTACTTGAGTCATCGCTTGAAAAGATAGGCTTGCCTTTTGTGCTTGCACCATAACATCAGCTAAATCAACATCTTCACCTTTTTCAAAAGCTGACTTCATTTCCCCTGACTTGTTTTGTTGCTCAGCTACAGCATTTATAGACTGGGATAATAAATCAGCAAAATTTTCTGCACTTTCAACACCCGTTTCAATTTTATCAACATCAGGAACGGTCTTAGATGCGGCTTCTGCCGCTAGCGAACGCATTTGCAACATCAAACTTTGCGTATCTATTTGATTTGACATTTAAAAAACACTCCAAAAATTGAAATTAAAACCATCTTTATCTACCGTCGTAATTATGACACATACAGCAATTGACATGCCAAAATATATCTATTATTCACCCTAGTGAACAACTTTCATGAAACACAGAAAAACTTCAAATTATAAAATATCTAAACCTTGTTCTTTAAACTTTGCTAATTTATAACGCAAGGTTCTCGGGCTTAGATTTAAAGCCTCCGCTGTTTTTTTTCTGTGCCCGTCATTTTCCTTCAAGGTATCCAGTATAATTTTAATTTCTCTTTCTTTTAGATCCAAAGAACTTTCATCAGAGATAGTCACACTTTGTTTCTTTGCTGCTTGGGAAACATCACCACCTTTAAATTCGGCCTCTGTAAAAGAAAAATCATTATCAAATAAAATATCATTTTTTTGAATCGTGTCTCCTGACATCATAACCAATGCCCGCTGCACAACATTATCTAACTCTCGAATATTACCTGGCCAAGGGTATTCTAGCAACATTTTCATTGCTGGCGCTGAAATCATTGGTTCAACCCTGGTTCCTCCACAATGTCGCTGTAGTATCCTCTCTGCAATGGTTGCAATATCTTTTTTCCGCTCTTTTAATGGTAATAATTTCATTGGGAAAACATTCAAGCGATAGAATAAATCCTCTCTGAAAGTGCCATTATCTATCGCTTTTTTAATATCAATATTTGAAGCACTGAGTACTCTTACATCTAAAAGGATACTTTTGACACTCCCTATCCTTTCAACTTCAAGTTCTTGCAACACCCTCAATAACTTTGCTTGTAAATCAATTTTCAACTCACCAATTTCATCTAAAAATATAGTTCCTCCCTGCGCTTGCTCAAATTTACCCGGCATTGATTTTAACGCACCTGTAAAAGCACCTTTTTCATACCCAAACAGGGTTGCTTCAAGCATGTTTTCAGGTATCGCTGCACAGTTAATAGCAACAAAAGGTCCTTTATTGTATGTTGAATTTTGATGAATAAACCTTGCTAAAACCTCCTTTCCTGTACCACTTTCTCCAGAAATCATTACGGTTGCCTTACTACTAGCAACCTTTTTAGCCATTGACTTTAATTGGATCATTGAAGGTTCTGCAACAACAAAATCTTCTTGACTTGAAGCATCTCTATAAAAATAAGACTTTGCTTTTTCAACTAGGACACTTGCTTCAAAGGGTTTTAAAATATAATCGACGGCACCAGCCTTGATTGCTTCAACGGCTTGTTCAACGGTTCCATAGGCAGTCATAAGAACAATTGGTAAATAAGGCTTAATCGCTCGAATCCTTTTCATTAATTCATAGCCATCCATACTACCATCCATTTTTATATCACTAAAAACCATGGCAATTTCATCATCTAAAGCAACAAATGCATCATCCGCTGAGCCAACGGCGACGACATCAAAGCCGTTTAATTCTAAAGTATCAACAAGCGCTTCCTGAAGTTTACAATCGTCCTCAACAATCAAAATTTTGGCAATACTCATTTCAAATCCTTAGTGTTATAGGCAGGCAATCTTAAGGTAAAAATTGTACCCTTTACAGTGTCACTCTCCACCCAAGTTTCCCCATCATGGGCTTCAGCTACAGCCTTAACAACGGCTAATCCCAAACCTGTTCCTTGGGCTCTACTCGTAAAAAATGGCTCATATATTTTTGCCATTAAATCCTCTGATAAACCTGGACCTTTATCCATTATCTTAAAATCTATTTTATTTGGCTCAAGGTCAACAGGTACAATTTCTAACGCAATATCTGCATGGGTATGAACCACATCAATTGCATTCATAATCAAGTTTTGTAATGCTGTTAACAGCGCATCAATATCACCAAAAATCTCCAAACTCAAGTCATAGGGGACAATTTCAAATGTCGAATGTGAACTAGCGACCCTTGGCTCGACTTGTTGTAATAATAATCTGACCAAATCAACAATCAAAATGGGTTTGCTAAAAGATTTTCCACCTTTTGCATATTGCAACATATCTTTGACCAGACTCTCTAAGTGTCGAAGACTATTAACGGACTTACTCACAAACTTAGTCCGCTTCTCATCATCTAGGTCTTCCGAGTCAACTTGAGAGATATATAAAAGAGCAGATGCTAAAGGTGTTCTTATCTGGTGCGCCAGAGAAGCAGTCATGTCACCTAAAGAGTTTAATCTCTGATGTCGATCAATGTGTTGCTGTAACTTTCTTGCATCCGTTACATCTTGGATAATTAAAATTCTTCCTTCTAAAGATGAGGAGTCTCCATCTTCAGTAAACGTTAAAGGAGCTTCTGATAGCTGATATGCTTTTTGAGCCGACGTAAAATAGGTACCAGCATCATTCCCGGTTAAAAAAACCTCTGAAACAAGTTCATTCCAACTTTTAAACTTAGCATTTGCCCCAAAGATACTTGCTGCGACAGGGTTCATTTCCACGACAACATTTTCTAAGTTTAGAACAATAACACCCGCAGGCAATAAATTTAACAATTGTTTTAACCGCTCATCTACCTTTTGTTTTTCCAGATGACTCTGATCTAACTTTTGCTGTAAATCTTCTACTTGTAACTGTAATGACTCATATGCATGCGTTAATTGTGTTGATGTCTGATTGAACAACTCAAATGCCGCTTCTAATTCAGAAAGTTTGTTTTGTTCTGTTATATTTGGTGTACTCATTGAGTCAATCAAGCACTAAGCTAACTTAAATTTTCTAATCTTTTCAACAAGTGTTGTTCGATTAGTTTGAAGTAGCTTGGCTGCCCTAGAAACATTCCCACTCGTTTGAGAAAGTGCTTTTTGAATAATTTGTACTTCAACATCAATTAGATATGACTTCAAATCAATACTATCATCTAAACTAAGATTTGGTGATGTTTGAGGAGTGATAGATACATTCCTAGAATCTTCATCTTGATTATTTTTGCCCGGAGTTTCCGTAACTTGCTCATCAAAGGTTTGCAAGGCATTTTCTGGACGCTTTATTTTTTTACCATCTGGAACATTTACCTGATACTTAGAAGGTAAATCTTCATAATTGACATCCAAACCCGGAAACAGAATTGAAAGTCTCTCTGCAAGATTAGCTAACTCTCTTACATTACCTGGCCAATCATAATGCTGTAATGCTGTAATCGCTTTTTCGGATAGTTTAGGAATACTGCGATTCATCCCTTTTATTTTATTTAACATGAACGCCAATAAGTCGGGGATGTCTTCTACCCTTTCTCTTAAAGACGGTACTTCTATTGGAAATACATTTAGCCGATAAAACAAATCTTCTCTAAAACTACCCTTTGCAATATTATCTTCCAAATTACGATGAGTCGCAGCAATCACCCTAACGTCTGCGGTAAAGCTTTTATTGCCTCCAACACGCTCATAGATACGCTCTTGCAAAACTCGTAATAATTTAACTTGCATAGGCAAAGACATATCACCAATTTCATCAAGAAAAATGGTGCCACTTTCTGCCATTTCAAAGCGACCTTTTCTAGCCGTTATTGCACCAGTAAAAGCCCCTTTTTCATGCCCAAATAATTCGGACTCAAGCAATTCAGCTGGAATTGCCCCACAATTAATAGGAACAAAAGCTTTAGATGATCTTTCTGAAACGGAATGTAAACAATGAGCGACAACTTCTTTACCTGTTCCAGATTCTCCCAAAATAATAACGGTGGCATCCGTTCTTGCAACCTGCAAAATAAGTTTTTTGACTCGTTGCATAACTTGACTATTTCCAACAAGATTAGATAACAAGTCTTCAGACATTTAATTACACGTACCTTAAGTAGCAATAGATAAGCCCTTTATATAAGGTTTTTATTGATATGTCAAAAATTTGGCAAACTTTTTGAAAAAAAAGCTGTTTTAATCGTAAATATGCCTATTTTAGGTAGGTTTGAACAGCTTTATTCATTTGTAGGCTAACAGAAAAGTCCTCTTTAATTTGAGACATTTTCACTTTAATTAAATCCTGAATGATATCAACATCGTCAATCAAAGACTGAATAGAAACCCTCATTACACTAGAGAGAGGATAGTCAATATTATCAGTCAAATAGTTATCTACCTCCTTAGACCAAATAGGGTGTAGTTTCTCAAAGGCTTCCCAATCAGAATTTTCTGCATACATCAGTAATAATTTAGAATGATTTAAGCATTGTAAAAATTGATTAGTCATAATATCTCTCTAAGATTTATTAAAGTTCTTTATACTTTTAATCTGGGCTGCTGTCGCTTTTTTAAAATTATCAGGCATCAAAGACCAACTTTCTCTAAGTTCTTTTACCAAAACAACAACCTCATCTATTATTTGTAAATCACTCTTTGCACTTGCCTCTAATAACTTACGATTAATATAACTATAAAGCGTATCAAAATTATTTGAGACCTCTCCACCCTTTTCCATATCCAAATTGGAACGTAGAGAACCTATAATTAAAACTGCTTTATTTAGTTTTTCTGCCTTTAACTCAAACTCTTTCCGATCTATTGCACCTTTAACCTGTACTAAATTCTCTATAACCCCATCATATAACATGCCAACAAGCTTATGAGGCGTTGCATTTTCCATACTTGTTTCCAAAGAAGTTTGCTGATATTGTTCTAAAAACTTTTGTTTCATCATTACATTCATAGCCTACTCCCTTATTTTAATCTGTGGATATTGCCAACGAAGCGGCTAAAGATTCTCTAGTTGATTCCATATTTGACAAAAGAGTTTGCAATGCTCCAAATTCTAAACGGTATTTTAATTCTAATGCCTCATATCGTTCTTCAACAATCGTTTTTTTCTCTTCTATTTCTTCAAGTCTATCTGTAAGGTTTGAAACACGGCTACCAATTATTCCTGAATCTTCATCTAAAAACTGTTCAAATAACAACCCCAATCTATCAGCATAACCTCGATTAAATTCAACACTACCTCTCGCACCTGTTGAACCTCCTTCAATTGTAAATTCAAGCCCCTTTGGTGATCCGTCAAGAATTGAACTTATTTTTACATCTTGTCCTTCACCAACGAAAGTATACAAGGTTCCATCTTTTTCTAAAAATCCTTGAACATCTTGCCCAACTGTTTCAGCAGTTACCCCAAACCCAGCCACACCAGAAGTTAAAAAATTACCTGACATCAACTCAAGCTTTGATGCTGAACCAAATTTTTCAGAAACCATCGTAAATGTCTGAGAGCCAGAATCATATGCAACCGAAACACTACTACCATCAGCAGAAATATTTGCATCATTATTAACCACTCTTGCAATTTCTTTTGCAAGATCTGCTTCAGTATAAACACCAGCACTTAGAGTTAAATCTAATGACTCCTGATCATTTACTTTTAGCTTAAATGTATTGTTTGTTCCATCAATTGTGATACCAGCACCACCAACAGCACCACCTATAATCTCTGATTTTGTTGCAGCTGTATTAACCGTCAAATTAAATGTTCCCTCAACGGTATCTTCTGAAGAACCGGTAAAGGTAACCAAATTATCCGTAAAAGTGGCACTAGCGGCAAATAACTTACCAACAGCTTCTGGATTATTCGATATAGAAGCACTCAATTTACTCGTATCTAACGACAAGGTTCCGTCTATTTCTGATGTAATTCCTATATCAGCTAATGACTGAATAGAACCACTTAAACCAGGTACTGCATCAATCATCGCTTGACGAATATCTGACTTTACGGTTCTAAGAGTGGAATCCCCTTTCAAGTTTCCTAAAATAGAATCTTCATCCTCCTCATCAACTGTTTCATAGGAACCTAATTCATCAATAATTTCATCTAATGCATTAAATAGTTCAACAAAATCTTCAACACTTTGTTGCAATCCTTCTGTATCTTCAGAAATTTCTATTGTTTTAATGCTACCAATATCCGAAGATTTTAAATTTAAAGTCACACCTTCAATCACATTTTCTAGATTATTGCTAGCGCTATTAATTGTTAAACCATTCACAACAACCGTAGCATCCTGAGCAGCAACGGTTTCATCCATATTTGCCGTAATCAACCTTGACAAACCTAAAGCATCCGTATCATTAGCATCCGTATCGCCCGTAACCGAAACATCAATCGAGTTTCCTGTCCCAGAATTAGTTGCTGAAAACATTAATTTATAACCCGTTCCGACATTTACGATTGAAGCATTAACACCTATTCCAGCGCTGTTTACCGCATTCTGAATACCCGTTAAGCTATTGTTTGTAGCATCGATAGTAATGGTAGAAGTTGCCCCCCCCACATTAAAGACCAAATCTCCTTGACCAACAACCGTTGTTGAAGAAGCAAATTCTGTTTGACTCGCTAGGGTATGAGAGGTGGCAAGACTCTGTACTTCTACTTGATACAAACCATTATTTGGTTTACCCGTAATGGTTGTATCAATCACAGTAGAGTCAGAAGAGTTTGCTGTTTTTTTCTGGAAATTGGCAATATCAGTTAAACTTGCAACCTGCTCATTAAAATAATTAAAGGCATACTCCAAGGTATCAAAACCCGACAAACTTCGATTATATTTTGTTTCCGAGGCTTCTAAATTAGCACGTCTTGCAGAAACATCTGCTTCAGCAAGTATTTGAGCTGTACTTGCCACATCAAAGGTACTCGCTCCCATAGCGTTTAAAATATCATTACCAATATTGCTACTCATGCTTATTCTCCCGTAACTGCTTGTATGCTATTATAATGTATCGGCAACAAACAACATATCTTAAGAACACACTAAAACTGCATTCCTAATTATCAAATTTGTAACCGCTAAATTAATTAACTACCTAGCCACTTGCCCAAGCAAAATTTACACCATAAAGCCTACTGCAACAAAGCCAGCACATTTTGAGTTGATTGATTCGCTTGCGATAACATACTCATTCCCGCTTGCTGAAGTACTTGTGTTCTTGCTAAGTTAGCACTTTCACTCGCAAAGTCTGCATCTTCAATCTGACTTCTCGCCGCCGTAATATTCTCATTTACATTCTGTAAATTAGAAACGGTATATTCCATACGATTTTGCATCGCACCAAAGCCTGCTCGGGTTTTTGCTACCGACTCTAAGGCATCATCAACTTGACTCATTACACCTAGTGCTGAAGCTTGCGTTAGAATTCTACCTGATACACCTAGTGCTGAAGCATTCATAGTTTTTAAAGTAACTTTTAATGTATTGTCATCATCGGTTTCCCAACCAGCATGGATTGAAACAACATTTTGACTTGCCATCAACTTGACACCGTTAAATTTAGTGGTTGAAGCAATTCGGTTAATCTCAACACGCAATTGAGATACCTCAATGTTCATCTGTGAACGCTGAATTGAATTATAGGTTTCGTTACTTGACTGAACCGCTAGCTCACGAATACGATGTAGCATGTTAACAACTTCTTCCGCTGCACCATCAACTGTTTGCACCAATGAAATACCGTCATTAGTATTACGAATCGCCATATCTGTTCCACGAATTTGAGCTGTCATACCAGTTATAACTGCCTTACCCGCCGCATCATCTGCGGTCTTATTAATACGTAAACCAGAGGTTAAACGCTCCATTGAGGTGGACATATCTCGGCTTGAAATATCTAACATTCTTACCGCATTTTTTGAAGCCATATTTGTGTTGATTACCATTGCCATGATAAATCTCCTTATGTGTGTTTAATATGTGTTTTTTTAATTTAAGACACTCTTTGTTGCCTTCAATTTATGTATCGGCAATAAAAAATATTCTTTAGAATAAA
>CAYUHO010000031.1:0-11940 GCA_964444445.1 uncultured Piscirickettsiaceae bacterium
CCTGGTGTTTTTTAAAAATATCGGTTAACGATTTTTTATTGTCCAGTTTAGCTTGCTTGTTTTACCTTGGAGCTGAACGGCAATTTCTTCTGCGATACCTTTATGTGAAGTAAATAGTTTGGCGTTTAGATGGTTTCTAGCGAGATCATAATCCCCCGTCCCTATGACACTGTAGTCATCTCCTAAAAAGTTTAACTTTTGAATATTGAAAATTCCTTCGTGAATACTTCCCTTGAGATTTAAGAAGGAAAAATCTGTCTTATCCGTTTTTTGTTGGGTTTTATTTTGTAAAAACTTGGAGATGTTTTTACTCTTGTAACTGCCATTTTTAATGGATGCATTGAACTTGCCGCTACTATTTTTTTTCAAAAGGTCACCATTAACCCCTTTTGAGAGAAGGGAAAATTGACCATTATAGTTTCCTGCTAGGTCATTGTATTTCCAGCCAGCCTTTAAAAAAGGTTTTAAATCAATGTTCTTAACTCTTCCTGACCAGCTGTAGGAGGGTGTTTTTCCATTTACATTAAGTGATAATTTAGAGTTTAGTTTTCCTTGATATAAGTTCGCATCCAATGGTGCTAAGTTCAATTGCCCCTTGTAACCAAAAATTGTTGTTGCCATGTTTTCAAACTTTATTCCCCAAGCTTGAAACTGATCGATTTTTAAATTACCTTCTATATTGGTTGATCTAAGTGTGCTGATTGGAATTGCCAGTGGTAAGAAAGTTTCAGTGAGTTTGTCTGTCTTTTCAACACGATATATATCAGCCGTTTTAACGGCTTCATAGGCATCAAGGTTAAGTTTGTCGATACTAATATCAAAATTGATGTTTGGGTTTTCATTTGGGTTTGCTAGGTTTGAGCTGATTATTTTTCCCTGTAACTGACTTTCGTCCCATTGCATTTTAATATTTTGTAGCATCAGGTTGTTATGATCTAGTTGCCAGGTAACCTCAAGTGAGGCTTTGTCGAAAACATCATCTTTAACAAAGGTTGGTAGATTGATACCTGCATGCCTAAACCATTTTTTTAAATCAATGTTAACACTGCTTAGGTGTCCTTGGCTTTTTGTATGCTTGACGAAATCGCTTTTAAAACTGGTTGAAATATTGCCTCTTGGAGAGTTTAACTGTACATCAACCACCTCTAAGCTTTGTTTTTGGTTGTCAAATTCAAGTAGAATTCCACTCGTTTCTAAACGCAATTCTGGGATGTTATGTGCTCTAGGTAAAGAAGCTTTAATGGTTCCTTGCCAATCACTAAGTTGCCAGTTATTTAAAGCATTATCTATTTTTAGTTGGCTAGATAATTTGGTTTGATAAACCGCTGGATTTTGGTTGGTCTCAAAATCAAATTCAGATAGAAAATAAAAATTAGTATTTGGTTTCATGTCAAATGCGGTTAGGTTTAACTTAGTCACTGCCCAGCTTTTATTATGAGCGCTATCCTTCCAATGTATTGCAGAACCCTGAGCAATAAAACTCTTCATTTGCCATGGGTACTCAGGTTTGTTTGAGGTTTGAGGTGCGGTTTGGGCGACAGGTAGATAGTTAACTTTCGAAAAATGAGGCTGGAGATTTTTAGAGATACTTGAGGTTTTGATTAAGGTGTTCCAGTTGTTTTCACCTTGAGCGTTGGTTTCAAGATAGAAATTTGCTTGTTCCATGATGAGTGATTTGATTATGACTTTTTGATTAAAAAACAGTTGCCAAGCAGACAAACTGAAGTTGACCAGTGAGACCTCAGCAAATAATTCAGATTCAAAACCGGACTTATTGGGAACTTTTAGGCCGATAAAGGTAATTTTAAACGGAAAAGGTGTGACAATAATATTGCCTTCAATGATGAGTTTATAACCCACTTCTTCAAAGAATTTTTGCTCAATATTTGTTTTATATTTATTGAAGTCGGTAAATTTAATGCCCGCCCAAGCACCCAATAAAATCAGGGCAATGAGTAGAATAATGAGTGCAGTTAATTTTTTTAGTCTGCTAATCGTGGATAAATATTTGTAAAACGTCATTTAAAAAAGTCTTTCCTTGTTCAGTTAAAATTAACTGATTATTGATGATATTTGCCCATTTTTTTTTGCATAAATAATCCAATTGTTTGGAAATTATTGCCTGATGCAATCCTGTTCGTAGTTCAAATAGTTCGAGATTAAATCCGTTGCTTAACCTGAGTGTATTGAGCATGAATTCAAAAATAACATCTTGCTCTGATACCTCAAACAGCCTGCCAAAATTACTTTTTGAAATTATATCAATATAAGCACCAGGAGAAGCAGGCATTTGGGTTCGAAAAATTTTTCCCTTCGGTGGGTCTGTTATTTTGCCGTGCGCCCCCGCCCCTAAGCCAATATAATCGCCAAATTGCCAGTAGTTATGGTTGTGTAAACACTGGTGATTAGGTTGAGAATAAGCAGAGACTTCATAGTTAAGGTAACCTGCCTTATCCAATTCCTGCTTACAAGCGGTTTGCATTTCCCAAGCTAAATCATCTTCAGGTAAAACGGGTGGGTTTTTATAGAAAGGGGTGCTGGGTTCCAGTGTGAGTTGGTAATGAGACAAGTGGGGTGGGGCAATTTCAATTGCGGTTTTAATATCAAACAAAGCTTGTTCTAAGGTTTGGTTGGGTAAAGAAAACATTAAATCTAAATTGAAATTTTTAAAATCAGCTTCTTTGGCTTTTTCTGCTGCGATATAGGCTTCATCAGCGGAATGAATTCGTCCTAAAGCTTTTAGTTTTTCATTGTCGAAACTCTGTACCCCCATTGAAAGTCGGTTGACACCCGCTTCACGAAAGCCTTTGAATTTGTTAAAGTCCACCGTGCCAGGATTTGCTTCTAAAGTGATTTCAATGCTTGGCTGAAAGCCCAGCAACGCTCGGGCACGGGATAAAAAGTTGTTTAAGCTTTCTTCTGACATTAAACTTGGTGTCCCCCCACCAAAAAAAATACTTTGTATTGGACGCCCCCAAACCCTTGGCAAGGTTTGTTCTAATTGTGTAATTAGTGCATCAATGTAAGCTTTTTCTTGATTATCCTTTTTAAGGGTATGCGAATTAAAGTCGCAATAGGGGCATTTTTCAATACACCAAGGGTAATGCACATAAAGGCTTAACGGGATAGGGTGATGGAATTGCAATGCAGTGTGCCCTTAATGTTTTTTATCAAGCTCTAGGACAGCTTGTTTGTAGACGAGAGCTGCCTTTGTATCTAGGCCTTCTTCCTCATAGCATTTTGCGAGGGCATGGAAAGTTTCGACTTCTGGACGGAGTTTTAAACTGATTTTTAAGTGTGATTGTGCAATTGCCCAAAGCTGACCTTGGCAGGCGATTCTACCGAGTGAAAGTTGCAATATTGGGTTGTCTTTATGGTATTTTAACCACTTTTCAGCTATTTTTAAGTTATCAATTGGGTGGTTAAAATTTAATCTTCCATACTGATATACTAGCCGATCATCCCAGTGTTTATTGACACTTTTGATAATGAGTTGCGGTAAGCCTTTATGTAAATTCCAGCCGATTTTTTGCTCGATATACTCTGCGAGTATTTTGGATTGTAGCTGTTGCTTGCTGTCAAGGCCTTGCCAAATCTGTTCAAGCTGAAGCCCGTTTTCTGCGTTGGAAATTTGTGCAGAAATGAGTTTAATTTCGATTGCTTGTATTTGTGGTTTTTCAAGGGCAGAGACTTTTTTAACTTGTGGCAAAATCTCGGCTAATGCTGACCAAAGTTGAAGTTCGGTTAGAAGGTTAGCATACTCAGCAAGCACAGCGCGATTGCGATTATTTTTCTGATACAAACTTTGCAAAATGGCCAGCGATTTTTTTGGCGACTTTTCTTTTAAAAGCCGAGCTTCAACTAAACCAATGCTCTCGTGCTCGTCAATAAAGCGTTCTTTAGCTAATACTAAATAATGGTCTCTACGTTCAATCGCATTTTGATTATGCGCCATTTTGGCTGCACTTAAATAGTGAATTAAGCCAACATCGGAATAGTTGGCGCTTTTAATTAGTTGTTTCTCAGCAACCTTCCAGTCTCCATACTCGAGTGCAATCATTCCTTTTGTTAAGGTTTGTTCGGCTTTAGCATGTCGTTTTATCGTCCTAGTTTCTCGCCAATGTCTAGGGATTAGTACTAGTGCCGACCAAAATCGGGTTAAAAGGTAGAGGGCGATAAAGGCAACAGCTAATACAACCAACAAAAAGGTCACGCTCGTTTCAATAATCCACTCACCCCAAACCATTGATACCAAACCATTATCTTGTAACGCTAGGGAGGATAAAAAAGCGGTTATAAAAAGGATGATACCCAGTTTAATGATGTTTGACATAATCAATCTCAGTGATGCTTAAAGGCATTTTAGCCATTTGGCTAGCCGGCATTAGGTTAATCATTTTTATTTGCCAAGCACTTAATTGTTCAGGCGCATATTGTTCGATAAGGGTTGAAATGTCATTCATTGCATACAGAATCACTTCTGACGATTGAGTATGAATTGCCCAGCCTAACTGTTCTGCCTGCAATAACATTCTTTGTTTAACCATGTTTTTCCCTAATTCGGTCTCAACCATTGAGAGTTGATCGGCAGACTGTTTTTTACGGATACTAAACAGGTTACTAAATTTTTGTTTAACAAGCTCCCAGCTTGACTGCTCGATTTGATTGCCTGTAGACGATTTGTTTTCTGACCTTAAGTTTAAGCCCGTTAACCAGGTTTTTAAGCTTTTTATTTTGTCTGTGGCAATCATTGGAGGTTTGTATTTTTCGATCATTTGCTGGTCGAGTTTAATTTTTGCTAACAGGGTTTGTTTGTAGGGGCTTTTCGACAATGAGATGGTTTCAGCAAGCGCATCTAAACTGTTTAAAGTGGTAAATTTGTTGTTTTCAAATAACCATTGATTGTTGATTTGCAATACCCAGTTATGAACTTGTAGGTTTGAAAGTTTAGAGATAGCAAGAATGGCTTTGCTGGTTTTGTTTTGTTTTGTGTTCAGTTGTTTGGTTAACTGTATTTGAAAATCTGTATTTTTTTGTTCAAGCTGAACTTGCTTGTCTTGTATTGATTTTAATTGTTGGGTGAAGTCTTTGATTGTTGCGTTTTTTAATTTGTTGCCTGTTTGTTGGTTTAAGCCTAGTTTGGTGATTGACTCTTTTAATTGGCTTAACTCCAGGTTTAATTGATTTGTTAATTTGGCTGTTAAATCCTTATCTAATGCTTCGATTGCCGTGGGGTTTTGCGTCGCTTTAAGGGAGACTTGCTCAAGTTGCTTTTCAAAATGGGTCAGTTTTTGGTTTAGCTCCTGTTGAAGTAGTTGATTTTTGTTTTGTAGCTTATTGATACTTTCAATCTGCCACTTGTTATCATCACCTGCCCAGGAAAAGTATAAGGCAAGGATTGCAATTATCAGGGTAATGAGCAGTAAAAATTGATTGAAATGGCTTTTTAAGCTGAGGCTAGATTTTTCACCCTGAGTTTGTTTTGTCACCTTGGCATTCTTTGTGGTTTTGGGAGTAGCTTTGGCGGTAGCTTGAGCGGTTGTCTTAGTTGCCTTAGTTGTTTTGTTGGGCGTTTTATTGGCAGAGGTTTGCGAGTTTGATGCTCGTTGACTTGCCTTAGGTGTAATTAGTTTTTCGCTCATGATGCTAATTCCTTAAGAGAACGGATTATCGCTAAATTATTTTGTTCATCTGTAATATAGGTGTTGCCTGTCCAACCGATGGTTTGTATTTGTTGCTGGATTCGTTGGCTAAACACAATAGCTGTTTGTTGCAATAAAATCTGTACTTCAGTTTCGGGCATCGTATTTATCAAACTTTGAATTGACGCTAGGCTTGTTATAAGTACCGCGGTTTGTTTCCGTTGTTTAAAGTCACGCCAGGCATTAATGCAAAAAGGGGACGCTACCCTTTTATAACAGTCTATCTCTGTAACCTGCCCCTGTTTGTTTTTAAGTCCGGTTGCCAAGTCAGTGAGTCCACCTTGTCCCTTTATAATTACACAAGGTTTATTTTGCAAATTATCTGGTAGTAATTTTAATACAGATTGGCTATTGAATGGTGGCAATGGATTGATGGCTTGAATATCGTACTTGGCAAGATGCTTTTGGGTTGCCCTGCCAATGGCATAGACGCGGCTGTTTTTGAAGAAGTCTTTAGCACTGCTAAGTTGTGCCATAAACTGAATAACCGCATTGGCACTAATAAAGAAAACATACCCCCCTGGTGATTTTTGCTCAGAAATCTGAAGGGTTTCAATCTTTAAAGCCGGGCAGTTTATGGAATCAAAGCCTGCTTTTTGTAGCAAATTATTTAATTCTTTCGCTTGCTCAATTGGGCGGGTATTCAGTAGGGTTAACATTGCAACATTATTTGTTTGCTTGGTAAACTTTTGCCAATATTTCACCTGCCCCTTGTTTTAATAGGGATTCAGCGACTTCTAAGCCTATTTTTTCAGGACTGTCTTGGAGACCAGTTGCTTCTTCTTTTATAATTTTTGAGCCATCAAGTTCGGCCACTAACCCTGTTAGTTTAATTTGTTGGTTATTGATTAATTCAGCATAAACGCCAATTGGTACTTGGCACCCACCTTCTAATCGATGGTTCATTGCTCTTTCTGCACGAGCACGAATTTCAGTTTCTTTGTGGTTTAGCACCTTAATAATGTTTAAGGTATCTAAGTCATCTGAAAAATATTCGATTCCAAGGGTTCCTTGGGTAACCGCAGGTAAGCTGGTTTCTATATCAATTTCATGGCGAATTCGATCATCTAATTCCAGTCTTTGTAAGCCAGAGGTGGCTAATACAATTGCGTCATATTCTCCAGCATCAAGCTTGCCAAGGCGAGTTCCCACATTACCACGCAGGTCGTTCACAATTAGGTCAGGGCGCTTTGCTAAAAGTTGTGCTTTTCTTCTTAAACTTGACGTACCTAGAATCGCGCCATGAGGTAGTTCATCAAAGCTGGTGTAGTTGTTTGAAACAAAGGCATCGGTTGGTGAGTGACGTTTTAAAATCGCGCCCAGTGCAAATCCTGCTGGTAATTCCATCGGCACATCTTTCATTGAGTGGACTGCAATATCCGCTTCACCAGCCATCATTCTTTCTTCAAGTTCTTTGGTGAAGAGCCCTTTGCCACCAATTTTTGCCAACGGGACATCGAGAATTTTATCTCCTTTTGTGATCATGGGCAACAGGATAACTTCTAATCCAGGATGTAGTCGTTCGAGTTCGGCCTTGACAAATTCGGCTTGCCACATTGCTAATGGGCTTTTACGGGTAGCGATTCGAATAGTTTTTTTCATAGTTTCTTTCACTAGGTGGCTCTTTTTTAATCTTGAATTAATTCGTATTCTACTGAAGTTAGGATTTTTTTTCGATAAAATAGGAGTTTAAACAAATTTCTTTTTGGATAAATGATATGAAAATAATGATTTCAGTGCTATTTCTTTTCTCACTTGTGCTTTTAAAGGCCGAAGCAAAGAGTGGACAACCTAGCGCTGAAGGTGCTCATTCAGATTTGGTTAAACAAAAAGAACTCCGTAACTTATATGCGTTAGCAAAAAAGGCAGAGCAAAAGAATTTACCGATTATGCTTACCTTTGTCGCAGAATGGTGTGACTTCTGCCATATTTTAGGGTCAGAGGTTTTAGATCCAATGGCGCTAGGGGGGTTATATGAAGGTAAGTATATGTATATGCGTTACGTTAGTATTGATGATCATGAGCCTATTCCAGGGATAGATAATAAACCGATTAATAAAGATAAATGGTCGGATAAATATGATGCTGAATTGACGCCAACCATGATATTTATTGATTCAAAAGGTAACCAAGTTGCCCCTGCTATTGTAGGGATTGCTAATATTGAACTTTATACCACCTTGATTCATAAATCATTAAATATTGCTTATAAAAAGATGAACAACCCTACCAAGCTGCCGCCCTTCCCAGATGATTTGATAAAAACCACCAGGGGGGGGGTAAGTAGTTAATATTTTCCTTGCGAGTTTAGCTATTCCCTTCCATTAATAATTTTAATGAATGACCTAGTAAAATGATTGGGTATTCATTATATAATGTCTAACGCCTAGTTTTGGATTAGGTAAATAGATGCCTTGAGGGAGGTTACTATGTTCTTTTTTGACAGGGCATTTCGTTCATTTTTTCTTGGCGGCAGTATCTTTGCCGTGATTTCAATGCTTGCATGGTGGTTGAGCTTTGCTGGGATTAGCCAGTTCACTTTTTCAGGTGTCTTGCCTATGTACTGGCATGCGCATGAAATGGTTTTTGGTTATGCCTTGGCAACGGTAACCGGTTTTTTATTAACTGCGGTAATGAATTGGACAAGGGCAGAATCAGCCTCAGGAGTGAAATTGGCTGCCTTGTTTGTGCCTTGGGTGCTGGCAAGATTAGGTTATTTGGTTGATGCCCCAATTGAGCTGATTGCTGTTTTTGATATCGGATTTACCTTGGGCTTGTTTTTGCATTTTTTTATTCCTGTTTTTAAGGTCAAACTTTGGAAGCAAGGCGGTCTATTCACGAAGTTCTTCTTACTGTTTATAGCGAATTCAACCTATTATGCCGGTGTTTTTGGTTGGTTAGAAAATGGGGTTAATCTTGGTATTATTTCGGGATTATTCTTGGTGTTGGCAATCAACTTAACCATGATGCGACGCCTGATTCCTTTTTTTACAGAAAAAGCACTTCGTTTACCAGGACAAAACAATTCAAAATTATTAGATAGTTTGTCATTAGTTGGTTTTTTAGGACTTATGATTGCCGCCATGTTTTTTCCTTACCATTGGGCAACAGCAGTGATTGCATTTCCTTTGGCAGTAGTTAACGTAATGCGCTTTAAGCTCTGGTACCATTCGCAAATATGGAAGATTGTTTTACTGTGGCCGTTGCATGTCTCCTATGCCTTTATGATCTTGGGGATGTTTTTGTACGGTTTTGTTGGTTTAGGGATGTTTAATCAATCCTTGGCAATTCATGCCTTAGCTGCGGGAGGAATAGGATTGTTGTGTTCTGCTATTATGGCTCGTATTTCATTGGGACATACAAATCGAAACGTCTTCGAACCGCCTAAATTTGTGATTTGGATTTTTGTTATATTGGCTTTGACTTCTGTTGTTAGAGTTATCTTGCCGATTGTTTTACCTGAATACTATGGTTTATGGGTTCAGTTGAGTCAATGGGGCTGGGCAATTGGTTTTTTAATTATCTCCGTTATCTATTGGCCAATTTTGGCCAAAAAAAATCGAAATCAAGATATTGGGATTAGGTTGTAGTTATTCAGCGTGTTTTTAAGAAAACGCTCATGTGCTTTGAGAATAACTGAATAATTAGAGTAGTATGGATTTGATACTGTACTAGTTTTTTAAACCCCTTGAGGTCAAGAGGTTCAAACATATATTGGTGCTCTAAATTAGATTTATTCTTTTTCTTTGGTTAAATCCATTAAAGAGAATTCATCAATACTTAATGTCTGATTTTGGTCTTTATCCAATTTACTCCATTGTTCTCTTACGGTAGTAGAAGATTTTGCTTCTTCCATATCTATGTGACCATTTTGATCGGCATCAAGACTTTTCCATAAATCAGAAATGCTGCCTTCTTGACTCATGACTGAACCAGCAGCAGCAAGGGTAGTAACGCATGCGATTGCTTTTATTTTATTCATTTTATAATTTCCTTTAATTTAAAAAATAAGACCATCAGTTATTAGATAATCAATGACTGATATAGCAGTTGCTGTGCCAATGTTTTTATTGAATATATCTTGTTGATATATAAAGGAATATGCTGAATTTATTTGTTTTTTTATTGTTAATAAAGAGAATATTGTCTAGAATGTAAATTTTTAGGTAAATAGTGTATCTTCTACCCGACTTTCGCCAATTGAAAAAGTCGGTAAGTTCGTTATTTAGGGCATTGTTGTGTGTTGTTAAAAAGCGACGGGTGTAAAAATAGATAAGGATTTATTTATTAAAGTTGTGATAACTAGTTGAAAAAAAGACGAAACTTTTTGTTGTTAAATGACGACAGTATATGGATGCAAGGTTTTTGGATTAACCGTTATTTATAGTCATTTTGTTCTAAGTCATGACGTTTGAGTAAACGATAAAACTCGGTTCGATTACGTTGTGCAATTCGTGCCGCTTGTGAAACATTACCATTGACTAATGTTAGTAATTTAATTAGATAGGCTTGTTCAAACTCTTGTTTGGCTTCATTAAAGGAAGGCATTGCTAGGTTTTCTTGTTGTAGTGCTTTTTCAATTAAACCAACAGGTATAATTGCGGTATTAGAGAAGACGCAGACCTGTTCTATTACATTTTTTAATTCTCTAATGTTTCCAGGCCAATCATAGCCTAATAATATTTCTAAGGCTTGACTTGATAGTTTTTTTGCTTTGCTTTTTTGTTGAGAAATGAAGTGGTTAGCCAATAATGGAATATCTTCGGGACGCTCACGTAAGCTAGGCAAACGTAAGGTAACAATATTTAAACGATAATATAAATCTAGTCGAAATTGCTTTTCTTCGACTAGTTGTTTTAAGTCTTTATGGCTAGCTGATATTACGCGTACATCAATCGGAATGGTTCGATTATCCCCTACGGGGCGTATTTCATTTTCTTGTAAGGCTCGTAACAGTTTAACTTGAAAGGCTGGCGACATATCACCAATTTCATCTAAAAATAAAACCCCTCCATCTGCTTGTAGGAATAAACCTTTATGGTTTTCGATTGCACCAGAAAAGGCTCCTCGTTTATGTCCGAATAGTTCGGATTCAAGAAGTTCTTCTGGTATGGCACTACAGTTTACCGCAATAAATGGTTTATTTTTACGGGGGCTAGCAGCATGAATAGCCTGAGCAACTAATTCTTTGCCAGCTCCACTTTCGCCTTGTATATAGACGCTGATTTCACTTTGTGCAATATGGTACAAATCATTTAACAAAGTTTCCATTATCTGACTTTGTGCAATAATGGGTTTACGCCACTTTTCTTTTTTATTTTTAGAGGGAGCGGACTCATTTAAACTTAGTGCACGGCGGATTTCATTGTTTAGTTCAAGATGGTTAATGGGCTTGGTAATAAATCCAAATACACCTTTTGAAGTAGCTTCTACTGCTTCTTTTATTGTACCGTGTGCAGTCATAATGATAACGGGTAGCATTGGGTACTGTTGATGGATTCTTTCAAATAAATCCATACCATCCATTTCACTCATTTTTAAATCTGTAATGACTAAACGGGCCTGGAATATAGGTATTTTACTTAATGCCTCCGCACCACTAGAAACGGTTTCAATATCCAGTCCTAAAGAACGTAAACGAATAGACAATAGTCTTAATAAGCTACTATCATCATCTACTAATAAAATGTGTTGACCATGAAAGCCTATGGCTTCGCTATCGGTTTCAGTTGTGGAATCAACGGCTAAGTTTGTTGTCATGACTAATCCTCTCGTTAATGCTGTTCTCTATTAATTTTAACGCTTGAATTTGTGCGGTTAAATACTTGTTTTTTTTTTGTAAAATTTGTTGCTCTATTTGAAGTTTATTATTTTTATTCTTATATGCCGTAAGCTTGTTTTTTAAACGGTCAATATTTTGTAATGTTTTGATTTGTGATTGGTTTAGCCAAGCGATATCGGTATTTAATTGTTTCGATTTTTGTAGAGATTTTAATATCGATAGGCGTTTTTTGTGAGTAATACAACTTTGTTTATCTGAAAAGCTATACGCCAATAACCAGCCAGCTTGCCATGAATTTTTATCAGTATAAATCTGCAAAAACTGTTGGCAGACACTTTGATACAGTTTACCTGTAAGCTGGTGATAATAAGCTCCCTGTTTTAATAAACCTAATGTTTTACTTGCTTTATTTTCAAGTTGCGGTGATGTTGGGTTAATTTCTTTAGAGTCAGGTTG
>CAYUHO010000031.1:12040-13836 GCA_964444445.1 uncultured Piscirickettsiaceae bacterium
TTGCTTTATTTTCAAGTTGCGGTGATGTTGGGTTAATTTCTTTAGAGTCAGGTTGTGTTTTTAATGTATTACAACTTGATAGAAGAAATAAGGCTAATGGTATTAAATAAAATTTCATTTTTTACTCCATAGGAATGGTGACAGCAAATCTTGCACCATTGTACAGATTTGAAGGTTTAAGTAACTTAATGGAACCACCATGTTGGGCAACATAATAACCAACAATTGTTAAGCCAAGCCCTGTACCCTTCATGGTAAGTTGTTGAGGGTTGTTTATTTGCACAAAAGCTTTAAAAATTGTTTCTTGTATCTCTTCACTTATCCCTTTTCCTTGGTCTTCCACCAAAATTATTAAGTTATTATGTTCTACCGTTACGGTTATTTCAATGTTTGAATTTTTTGGAGAAAATTTAATTGCATTTGAAAGTAGGTTACTAATAATACTATACAATTTATCCTGATCAGCCTGAATGGGTAATTTTGGTGTATGAGTTATTAATGTAATTGATTTTTTTTGCAATAATAATTGATAGGTTAATTTTAAATTATTTAAAAGTTTTGTTATGTCAAAATGGTGGATTTCAAGGTGAGAGTGTAGTGACATTGCTTTTTGATACTCAAGTAAATTCTCTACTAAATTAATAATATTAAAATTACCCATTTGCATTAATTCAGTGACTTCTTTTTGATCCGTATTTAACGGTCCTAGTAACTCCTCAGCCAATAAATTGGTGCCTTCTTTTAGTGTTGTTAAAGGTGTTTTTAGTTCATGAGAAATGTTACGAATAAACTGCTGTTTACCATTTTCTAAGGAGTTTAGTTCTTGACGTAGATCTTCTAAATTTTTTCCTAGTTCTTGAACTTCTTTAGGACCTTCATAGGGGATATTGGTTTCAAAATCCTCTTTAATTAAATGACGCATTGCTAACCCCAAACGTTTAATTGGTAGTGTAATAAAACGGACAAAGAAGATACTTAATAATATCGCTAAAATACCACTACTGAGCATAATGTAAAACATTTGTTTTTGGATGTTTTGTTCATATTCAGTGAGATATTGCATATCTTTTATTTGCTGCTGGGAGCCTAATTTGATTAGTTGACGAGTAGATAAGTTCATTTTTGCAAATTGATTTAACTCTTGTTTTGTTAAAGCATGGTTTTCAACAAATGCTCGTTGGTTAATTGCTTGAAAGAGATTGTTTTCTTGTTGCTTTAAAGATTGAATTTTTTGTGTCAGTATTATATTTGTCTTTGTTAAGTTTAAACTGCCCATTAGCTGCACTAATGCTTGATGATGAGTTAAGTAAGTTTCTAAAAAAGAAACTTCTTTCAGTACTTGATATTGGCGAATACTACGTTCCATTGAGATAAGATGTTCCAGCATTAAACGGCTGTTTTCTGTAATTATGACGGTTTGAAATACTGTCTTATGCGTTTCTTTTGAGTAGTTATTCATTGCAATAAGCACATAAATAATAGCAAAAATAAGTGGTAAGCTTATAATTAAAAAGCTCATTAAAATCCATTGGTTAAGTGATGCTTTAGAAGACTTGTTTAGTTTTTGTTTGATTTTTGACACCAATTTCTTCATGGATTGGATACCTGTATTTTTTAACACTTGTTTTTCTGATTATACTTTTAGGATGGTGTATATATATTTTAATTTTTAAGTAAGTGGGTATGGGAGTTTTTTTGATGTGTACTGACTAGTATGCTAGCCAGCTTTTGGTCAAGAGTAGGTTAAAAGGATTGTATTACCATTTTAAACAACGGTAAATTGTCCCATCATACCT
>CAYUHO010000032.1:0-13533 GCA_964444445.1 uncultured Piscirickettsiaceae bacterium
AATAACTAAGAAGTTGGCGGTGGCAGCGGAAAGTGTCTTGGATAAATTGTTATTAAAGTCAGCAGCAGGATCAAAATAATCCAACGCTTTTGTCATGAGTAAATAGGTATTTGCATCAAAGTTCAATTTAGTCGCAAATTTTTCACCTTGATACCTTAGATAACTTTCAACCTGAAATTCCACATCATAGTTATAGTTTATTTTCCCCTGACGTAATTCTCTGCCAAATTTTTCACCCATCATATCATCCGAAAGGTAGGTAAGGTGTCCTAGCATTCTTGCCAGTGCTAAACCTTTTTTGGGAATCGTTTGCTGTTCTATAAAATGCCCTTCATGGAAATCAGGGTCTTCCATAATTGCTCGCCTAGCAACCTCATTAAAAGCAATGTTTTGTGCAGAGAGCTTAGGTGCGGCGGCAATCACAATGGCATTTTTTAACTTATCAGGGTGGTCAATAGACCATTGAAGTACCTGCATTCCTCCCATTGAACCTCCCACTACCGCAGCCCAACAATCAATTTCTAGGTGTTGGCGTAACGTATTTTGGCTGCTAACCCAGTCTTTACAGGTGACAATTGGAAAGTCTGGTCCGTAGATTTTACCTGTGCAGGGGTTAATACTTGCAGGTCCAGTTGAACCGTGGCAACCACCGAGATTATTAGAGCAAACGACAAAGAACTGATTGGTGTCCACCGCTTTACCTGGGCCGATATACTGATGCCACCAACCAGGCGTTTTTTCACCTTCATAAATGCCCGTGGCGTGATGATTTCCACTCAATGCATGACAAACGAGAATGGCATTCGACTTATCATGATTGAGTTTACCGTAGGTTTCATATACAAGCTGATATTCAGGCAACACTGAACCACTCACCATCGCGAGTGACTCTGTGACCTGCAATGTTTTTGGTTCTACGAATTCTATGTTTTGCATTCTATTTATGTCTTTTTAGGTGTCTCTTTAAGTCATTGATGGTTAAGTTAAACCCTGCCCAAGCTGAGCAATAGAACCCACTACAATTATTTGCGTTAGTTTTATGGCTAAGATAGCAACAATAGGTGACAAGTCCATGCCGCCAATCGGCGGGATGACTCTTTTAAATGGTGCAAGAATTGGCTCAGCCATTTGAATAAAAATAGCCGTATTTGGGTTGTAACCAGGACTAACCCAACTCAGAATAACTTGGATAATAATCAACCAAAACATTAGGTCTAGGAGTTGATTTAAGATTTCTGTAATTGAGAAGACCGCAATTAAGGCAACTCCATATGACTTGTCAGTCAAAAAGCCTAATAAAATGACATAAATTGCTTGTATTGCTAGAGCAGAAGCAATCGCTGCAAAATCCCAGCGACCTTTGGTGGGAATAACTTTGCTAAAAGGAGCGCACATGGGGTTGGTTATTTTTGCAATAAAAGTGACAATTGGATTTCGCCAATCAACATAAGTTGCACGTAAAAAGAAACGTAATAGCAGGACAAAAACAATTATGCCGGCAATAAATTGCAATAGAAACAATCCACCTTGACCAACAGGAGACATAATTTAACCTCGTTAATATAAATAAAAGTATATTCTAAAGGCATTTAATAGTGAAAGGAATTATTTTAAGAAAAATCACCAAGGGGGGTAAGAACCATCTAAATAGGGTCTGTCCCCAAATCATTAAAAATCTTTAAATTACAGTTAGTTAGTTGTTTTGGGGTCTGTCCCTAAAATATTGTCTCCAAAACATTTGAAAACAAAAAAACCGCCCATAAGAGCGGTTTTTAATTTAGTCATACTTGTTTTCCTAACCCGTCATTGGGCTAGGTTCTGTTTAGTGTTATTTTTTTACAACACCCCAAGCATAAGAGTACATTAACTGCCAATTGAATTGACTGTGTGTTGTAGTAACACCAGTAGGACCCGTTGCTGAAACTTCAGGTGCAACGGTAACGGCTACATCAATTGCTTGCTCTTTTGACATGTTCCACCCTAAACCAGCCGTATAGTGAGATTCAATAGTTGCTGGGAAAAGAGGGTTTAAAGTTTCATCTGGCACAGGGTTAGAAGCAATGTTGTAACCCGCACGTAGTGCTAGATTTTTATTTGGTTTAAATTGACCTCCAAGCATGATAACGGTTTGGTCATCCCAGTTTTGATCCATTTCTACATTTAATGTTGCATTTGAAAACCCTTGAGCAAGCTGTCCTGTTTGGCTAGAATCAGCGTCGAAAGTCATAGAGAATTTATCCATTACAGCAGACCATTTGATTTGTTTGAAATCAGCTGAAACCATCCACTTGTCATTAGGTTTCCAGGTTACCCCAACTGCCATCATTTCTGGCCATTCAAAATCTTTGACTTTAATTTTTCCCTTAATCGCCGCTGAAGTATTCCCATAGGTCAGGTTACCAGAATTATCAGAGCCAGCCATGCTTACACCCATTGAAAGTTCTGCATCACCTTCAAAATCAGACATGGCTGTTTTAGAGTGGTAAGAAGCTCCAACTGTCCACTGGTTATTGATTCTAAATGTGGCACCAAGTTTTCCTGCAAATCCAGCACCTTTTGTTGCTTGGGTAAAATCACTGCCATCTGTAAAATCAAATCGTGCGTAGTTAACTTGATTGATTGCTGCTGGCCCATTGGCAGGAACAGGGTTGCTTCCCCCTGTTTGCTGGTTAATCATGTTACCCATTGAACCCGGTGCCATGAAATTTTCTAATCCAGTTCTCATTGAACCGCTTACAGCTCCACCATTTCCAGCTAATAGGTTGTTGAATGAGTTTCCATCCATATCCATTTGTAAATCCATTCCTCCCCAAACATAATCTAGTGAGCCACCAATGGTAAGTTGTTCGTTAATATCAAAAGCTAGAGGAACGATAAGACGACCAACAGCAACCTCAGATTTAACGTTTAAACCTGATAGTTGAGTTTGACTACCTGCATTTGGTGTACCTGGACCAAAGGCATTATCACCCGTTGCTCCCATTCCTTGGGTTGACATTCCTCCAGCAAATAAGTCTCCTTGACCCGCTTTACCATAATCAGTTCCCATTCCACCTTGAGCCATGACACCTACACCCCATACAAAACCGTTCTTCTTGGTTGCGTAACCAAAGCCTGGCATGATAAAAGAGCCTGAAGAATCTGTTTTAGCACCGCTTGCTTTGTGCTCTGATGAAATAGTTGGATTAAGCCCACCAATAGCGACCTGAAATTTGTTACCAGATTTTGAACCCATACCCATGGTTGCAGGGTTGTTCATCATCCCTCCAAGACCATTGTTGTAAGCTTGAGCCGTTCCACCCATCGCGGCAGAAACAGGACCGTATCCTTCCATTTTCATTCCGTTTGTAGCAAAAGCTGATGAGGCTAATAATGCTGTAGATACAGCGACTGCAATTCTTGTCATTTTCATTTGTTGTTCTCTCATATTGATTTGAATAATAACCTTCGGGTAATAAAGGTCTTTCTTAAGGATGCGCTGAATAACTAACGTGAACTCTGGCAACGCCAAGTTTTTGTCTTCAAGGCATTCTTAACCTAAAGGATTCTGTCTCGGAAGTAACTATGCCTAAAGTTGAATGAATTTAAAAATTAAAATTATTTTATAGGTTATTAGAAAAACTAATCTTGTGTTATAAAATATATTCTGCATACTGGTTTTGAGTTGTTTTGTTGTTTAACTTATTGAAATAAAAGGTTAATATTTTATGTTGTTGGTGCTAGTGTAAGATTAGAAATCTCTAATATAAGAAGCAGTAAATATTTTTATTGGTCTGTTTGTATTATTTATAGTGGTTCATTTGGGCGAAAAAAATCTCCAGAAGGAGCTTTTTTAGGTTGGTATGAAAAGTTTAAAACTCCCCAGTTTTACCTTTTTGAAGCATTTCCCACATAGCATTACGTACTTGCATGGTCGCTTCTAGTAATTCAGGAGGCATCTTTTTACCCATTTTAATCGCCATATCCATGTTCATTGTATAAATATGTAGACCGTCTTCTTCTTCAATGATATTAACTCGGCAAGGTAAGAATCCACTCATTGCAGGTGAGAAATCAACCATTTTACGGGCTGTTTCTGGGTTACAGAAAGACATAACATGAAGAACTTTTGAGTCAATTCCACGGGCTTTTAATTCTTCAGAAAGAGGAAGCTCACCTACGTTTTTGATGTTGGTATTAATACCAACAGCATTAATTGCATCGATTACATCTTCTAATTCAACCCCTTCATCAACTTTGACTTCCCACATAGTGGCATCAGCGATATCACCCTCAGCAGCGACCCACTTGTCCCAAATTTGCATAAATGTTTCACCCGCACCATCATTTAAGTTACTGATACCATTCATGGTTCCACAAGCAGTAAGGGTTGTTAGAGTTGTCGCAACTAGCGCTGTTTTAAACAGGTTGATTAATTTCATTTGATTTATCTCCATTAAAATCATATTTTAACCTAATCCTCAGATAGGAAATCGGCATATAGCACCAGCCCTTTTGCTATAGGGCAGGCACTATATATCCAAATCCTATCTGAGGATTAGGGTTTTATTTCGATTGATTTATTTCAATTCAGGCGGGTAGGTTACTCCTATTTTAATAAAAATTGAAATCAATTTTTCTAAAGAGTGATAATAAAAATTTATAGAACTTTAAAGCCTAGGCTTGTTAACTTTTTTTTCAACAGCAGGTTATTAGTTGTTTTAACAGGATATTCGCTCCATTCTCGCCTAATAGGGTAGTGGCGTCTGTAAGTTTCAAAGTCAGTGTTATTAGTTAAATTAATTGCCTTATGATCGTTAAGTGGCTGATAGCATTTTGCTAATACCCGATAGATGTCATGCTGAATAGAAGAGGATGAATTTAACTGTATTGTGTTTGGCATCTTTGGTAGATGATGTTGCCAATCATTAGTCTCAGGTTGCTTCCAGAATAAACATAATGTTTTATAGACCATGAGCGAACCTTTAATTTTGGCTTCTAATGCATGTCCTGCAATGTGTGGCGTTGCAATATTGGCAATGGCATGAAGTTTTGGGTTTATATTCGGTTCATTTTCCCAACAGTCTATTATACTTGTTAGGTTTGGATTTTGATTCGCATAGCTTATCCAAGCATTTTCATCTATTATTCCACCACGAGCCGCATTGATGATGAGCGCTTGTTTATTAACCTGGTTAATGTTGTGGCGATTTAATAGATGATGAGTTGGATAGGGACCAGAGAGATTTAAAGGGGTATGGAAAGTAATTATATCTGCTGTTAATGCGGTTTCTAAATTTACAAACTGTGCGTGTTTCTCTATTTCTTGTCTAGGAGGATCATTTGCTAGGACGCTTAAACCTAGGGCGATTGCTTTTTTTTGAACTTGTTTGCCAACGTTTCCAACACCTATAATACCAAGTGTTTTTTCCTCTAGCGGCATTTGCTTTTGCTCGGCATAGTTAATAATGCAGGTGATAACATATTCGGCAACTGAGTTTGCATTACAGCCTTGAGCGGAGTAAAAGCTGATTTCCTTTTCTTTGAGTAGGGGTTGGTCTATGTGGTCAAGACCAACAACGGTGCTACCAATAAATTGCACAGGGCTTTTTTCGATAAGCGATTGGTTGACTTCAGTTCGTGATCGAACGATAAGCGCGTCAGCTTTTTCTAGATGTTTGGCTTGTATTTTCTTGCCAGGTATACAGGTTACTTTTCCAAGGGATGAAAACATCTCTTGAGCTAGAGGTACGGCATCGTCGATAATAATATTTTTCATGGTGAGAGAGTGTATTTTGAAAACGAAGCAAAAGCAAATGATATTGATTGATGGGGTTGTTGGTAAGCTTGAAATTCGTGTGGAGCAACCAACAGTTAAACAAGGTCGCTGGGTTGTTATCTGTCATCCTCATCCTAAATTTGGCGGTTCGATGGATAATAAGGTAAATACAACTCTACAAAAGAGTTTTCAAAGTTTGGGGTATGGCACAGTGACTTTTAATTTTCGAGGCGTTGGCCAATCTAAGGGTGAATATGATGGTGGCTTGGGTGAGCAAGATGACTTGCTTGCAGTTGTTGATTGGTTAAAAATAAATTTTGAGCTAGACAGTTTAATTTTAGCAGGCTTTTCTTTCGGTGCCTATATTGCCATGAAGCAAGCAATGCAGCTTCAAGTTGAAAAGCTTTGTGTTGTTGCTCCTGCTGTTGGTATGTACGATTTTAGTGATATTAAACTTGATATGGACTGGGTGCTTATTCAAGGTGGGGAGGATGAAGTTATCTGCTCCCAAGACGTTTTAGACTGGTCAATGGGGCAGCCTAGAGTGCCTGATATCTATTGGAGGGCAGAGTCTAGCCACTTTTTTCATCGCCAGTTGGTTTGGCTAAAAAATGTTATTACTTTAGTTTATTAGGAAAAGGTCTTAAATCAGTACTTTTCTTATTTGATTTTGTATATAAACTTGACATATCAGAAAACTCTTATATAATCTGCAAGATATATAAGTATTTGCTAATATGCTAATAAGTTTGCTTTATTGTGCGCTTGTGTTTAATGTTATTAATTTGGGGAGTGGAAAAGCTGTATGCAGTATAGTATTAAGAGAACGTTAGGTGTTGTATCATTTGTTATCGGGGTTTTTCCGACGGTAGTATCTGCGCAAACCTATTCATTTGAACAGTGTGTCGAAACAACCTTGAACCAAAACCCATCATTAGATGTTAGTCAGTATAAGCTTCAACAAGCTCAGTCAGCTTTATCAGAGGCAAGTAATAGTCGTCTTCCGCAAGTTACTTTATCTGCAATGGCAACTCACTCAAATAATGCTTTGAATGTATTTGGGATGAAATTGAACCAGAGACAGGCAACTTTTCGAGACTTTGGTTTCATTGATCAGGGTCTAGGAATTGATCATGCGCCTGATGATTTAAACAAGCCAGATGCTCATAATGACTTTAGCACTAAGTTAGAGGTGTTGTTGCCAGTCTGGAATGGCGGTAAAATCGCATCATTTCAAGATCAAGCAAAAGCAATGATTCAAGCAGCGCAGCATGGTGATGAAGCTGTTAAGCAGTATTTAATCTTTAACGTTTACCAATCTTATGAAGCTGTACATACGGCCAAAGCCTATGTTCATGTTGCTCAACAAGCTGTAAAAGCTTCTACTTCTTATGTGGAGACAACAGAAAACTTAGTTAAACAGGGGATTGTTGTTAAAAGTGATTTGTTGAGTGCGAAGGTGAATTTATCACAGGCACAAACTTCCTTACAGCTTGCAGAGACCAATTTACTTGTCGCAAAAGATAATCTTCGTAGTCTGATGTTTGTTGATGATAATCAACCACTTCAGGTTGGCGTTAGAAAAGATTTGAAATTGCCAGCAAAGAGCTTAGAAGAATTGACAAACCTTGCTACACTGGATAATCCAGCAGTTAAAGCAACTAGAGAAGTTGCTTTATCTTCCAAAAAAGCGGTTGCAGCAGTTGATGCTGATAATTATCCAAGCTTTAACTTAATGGCCCGTGCGGAAACCAGTGATGATTCACTGGGCTTTGAAAGTAACTCCTATACGGTGGCAGGTATTGTCTCATGGAAGTTGACCGATTTTGGTGTGACATCAAGTCGTGTTGATCGAGCGAATGCTTTAGCTAATGAAAAACAGTCAGAGTTAATTGTTAAAGAAAGTAAAACTAGGCTTGATGTTTTAACTGCATGGCGTATTCTTGATGTCGCTAAAAAACGTTTTGCCTCAAATAAACTAGCCGTTAAGCAAGCTGAAGAAGCGCAAAGGTTAATCTTAAAAAGACATAAGGGGGGTGTGGCAACAATGACAGAGGTGTTAGCGAGTCAAACTCAATTGGATAAAACGCGTGCAGATTTGGTTAAATCACAGTTTGATATAAATGTACAAAAAGCAAAAATTAAATTAGCAATCGGCTCAATGAGCTTGAAGCATATATAAAAATAGATATAGGAACGGAAAAAAGTATGAAAAATTTAACTCTTTTATTATTGGTGTCATCTTTACTTGCTTGTAATTCAGAAACGGAAACACCGAAAGATACAGTTCCTGCCCAAGTTGTTAAGGTGGACGTTGTTCCTGTTAGCTTGGGAAGTATTCCGCTAAAAATAGTTGTACCAGGAACGGTCGTTTCTGATCAGAAGGCTCAAATTTCTTCAAGATTAATGGGGTTTATTAAAAACTTTGATCTTAAAGAAGGAGAAACGGTAAAAAGAGGAGATCTCTTGTTCTCTATCGATTCAACTGATGTTAAGAGTGGAATTCTAAAGGCGGAGTCAGGTTATCAACAAGCTAAGGCAGCTTTATTGGATGCAAAACTTGATTTTAAGCGTTTTAAAAAATTGTATGAAGATGAGTCGGTTTCAAAACAGCAGTTCGATAAAATTAATCTGCAGTTTAAAGTTGCAAAGGAGCAAATGATTTCAGCTAAAACAGGGTTAGACCAAGCAAAATCGCAATTAAAATATGCCAATGTTAAAGCGCCTTTTGGTGGTGTTGTGGTCAAAAAAATGGCGACAGCAGGTGATTTATCTGCTCCTGGAAATCCTGTTTTGATCTTAGAAAATAAGTCCTCATTGAGTGTAAAAACGCAAGTTTCTCATGAATTGTATGCCTCCCTGAGAGCGGGAGATACAGCAAGTGTTCTGCTAGATGGTGTTGAAAAACCTCTCGTTGGAACAATCTATGCGATGGTAGGGGCTGCAGATCCTAAGAGTAGAACCCATACGGTAAAACTAAGTTTACCTAGTATCTCTAATGTTAACAGCGGTACTTTTGCAAGAGTTTCCTTTACAAGGGGTGAGCGACAAACTATGTTGCTGCCTAAGTCAGCTGTTCTAAATCGCTCAGGGATAGAAGGTGTTTTTGTTGTAGAGGATGATGTTGCTTATTTTAATATGGTTCGTTTGGGTGAAGAGCTTGATTCGAATATTGAGATTAAGTCAGGAGTCAACTTAGAAGATGTCGTTGTCGTGAATAATAATGGAAGCCTTTTAAACGGTGATAAATTGGTTGTATTAAATCAAGCGAAGTCTAAGTAATATTATAAGGTTTTAATAAATGAGCAAGTTATCAGAAAATACATCGCAATCAAAAGACGATAAATTAAATATTGCAGGTAAGTTAGCTGCTACTTTTATCCACTCAAAAATCACCATGATGATCATGATAGCAATTACCTTGGCAGGTACACTTGCATATGTGGTTACGCCAAGGGAATATAATCCTCAAATTGTTGTTCCTGCAGCGAATATCATCGTTCCTAAAGGGGGAGCAACGCCAGAAGAAGTTCAAAATATGGTGGTTAAACCCTTAGAAACCATATTAAATGCTCTGCCAGGTGTCGATCATACTTTTGGTTATGCTAGTCAAGACTTTGGTGTCGTAACGATTCAATTTGAAGTTGGTGAGAGTCAAACAGAAAGTTTAGTAAAACTGTATAACCAAATTATGCAGAACATGGATCAGATGCCACCTGACACACAAGAACCGCTTATTAAACCCATTAATGTTGATGATGTTCCAATTATGACCTTGGCTGTTACATCGGAAAATATGAATAGCTTTGACTTGCGTGATGTTTCTTTAAAGCTGGTTGAGAACTTAAGAAATATTCCAGGAGTCTCTTTTACTAATGTTGTTGGTGGTAAGTCAAGGGCAATCAATATTTGGTTAGATGCACAAAAAATTGCCTTAACAGGGATGCCATTAGAACATATTAGTCAAATGTTAAAAGGGAGCAATGTTTCTCTGCCTGTTGGAAATTTGGTGAGTAATAATAATTCGTTACCGGTTAGGGTCAATGGGTTTTTAGGCGATGCAAAAGAAGTTGGTGAAATTATTATCGGAGTTGAAAAAGGCCGCCCAATTTACCTAAAAGATATTGCTCGAATTGAAGATGGTCCTGTAGAGGTTGATACTGTTAGTCGTATAGGTTATGGGATGTCTGCTGGTAAACTTACAAATGTAGAGTATCCTGCGGTCACAATTACGATTGCAAAAAAACCGGGTACTAATGCAGTAACTGTATCAGATACGGTTTTAAAGCAGTTAGAATCATTGCAGAAAACAACTTTACCGCACAATGTAAATGTGACGGTGACTCGAAATGATGGTGAAAAGGCGGATTCTGCAGTTAATCTATTAATGGAGCATTTGGCAATCGCTGTTGGTTCTGTTTTTGTGATTATGATTTTATTTCTTGGTTGGCGTGAGGCAGGAATTGTAACCCTTACGGTTCCTTTAATATTGTTCATTGTTCTTTTTGTCGGTTATATTTTTGGGCAAACGATTAACCGTATTACCCTGTTTGCATTAATTTTATCATTAGGGTTGTTGGTTGATGCCGCGATTGTGGTGATAGAAAACATTCACCGTCATATTCACAAGGGGTGCTCGAGTGCCGAGGAGTTTTCAAATATTTTAGTGAAAGCGACAAACGAAATTGGTAATCCAACGAATATCGCAACCTTTGCGGTTATTCTAGCGTTTGTTCCTATGGCATTTGTGACAGGGATGATGGGGCCGTTTATGGCGCCTATTCCGTTTAATGTCCCTGTTGCAATGATTGTCTCTTTATTAATTGCCTATATTTTAGTGCCTTATGTTGCTTACCGTGTTTTGGGCAAAAAAGCGATAAGGGAGATGCAGACAAGTCATAGTACTGAGGATCATCATTCTCATAAAGAAGATTGGATGCAGGTTCTATATGAAAAATCAATTACGCCTTTTATAGAAAGTCGCACGAAAAGAAATGTGTTTTTGTTTGTTGTATTGGCAACGCTTATTGCAGCGATGGTTCAGCCTGCTATTCAGTTCTTCAGAGGAGATGATATGAATAGTAAGTTGCATCCTGCTGGGGTTGAATTGAAAATGTTGCCTTATGACAATACCAGTACCTTTTTAGTGCAGGTTGACATGCCGGAAGGAACGGCACTCGAAAAAACGGATACGGTGGTTAGGCGCGTAAATAATGTACTTAGAACGACGCCTTATGTGACAGATTTTAGTGTTTTTGTAGGTAGTCCTGCACCGATAGATTTTGCCGCGTTAGTTCGTGGTGACTTGATTAAACAAGGAACAAATTTTGCACAGATAAGAGTGAACTTGGTGGATAAGCATAGTCGAGATTTGTCATCTCATGATATTGTTCAGAACTTTAATCAGCAAGTAAAGTCGGTACGTGCTAGATTCCCAGAAGCAAATATTAAAATATATGAAACGCCTCCTGGTCCACCTGTTACCACTCAGATTTTGGCAGAACTATATGGTCCTGACTACGAAAGATTACGTCAAGCTGCAAAAGAAGTTTCTGAAAAGATGGATGGCATTTATGGCTTAACTAATATTGACGATAGTGTGACCGCGACGACGGATAGCTATGAGATTAATATAGATAGAACCCAAGCTAACCTGTTAAGTATCGTGCCTGCTAAAGTATCTAAGATGCTGAGGGATTATATTAATGGTTTTGAGTTGGGTTATATGCATCTTGATAATGTACGTGAGCCAGTCAATATTATTGTGCGTTTACCAAGGTCAGAAAGGACAGCACCAGAACAGTTGCTTTCATTAAGAGTGACTTCAAGACAGGGTGCATCTGTTCCGATTTCGGCTTTTGCAAGCATTAAAAAAGTGACCAATGCCAAACCTATATTGGGAAGGGATCAGCACCAAATGGTGATGGTCGGGGGTGAATTATTAACTTCTAGCCCCGTTTATGCTGTGCTATCTTTAGATAAAATGTTGGATGAAGTCCTGCTAGAAAATTCAAAGGTTAAGTTTCATACAGCCAATCTTGGATTTGTTGAAGCAACCCCTAACGATGTGATGGATTACACCTTGTTGTGGGGTGGCGAGATGAGACTGACATTGGACGTGTTTAGAGATATGGGGAGTGCATTTATTGTGGCGCTTATCTTTATTTACCTCATTCTTGTTGCATACTATCGTTCGTTTATGATGCCTGTTATTGTAATGGGTGCCATTCCGTTAACGATGATAGGGGTCTTTCCTGGCCATTGGCTAACTGATCAAGCCTTTACTGCAACCTCTATGATTGGGGTAATCGCACTGGCAGGAATAGTGGTCAGAAATTCTTTGTTATTAATCGACTTTATACTAGAGTATCGTGCAGAAGGTAAGAGTTTAAAAGATTCAGTGATTGAGGCAGGGAAAGTAAGGTTTAGACCTATTTTGTTAACCGCATTGGCAATTATGTTTGGTTCACTTATTATGATTACTGACCCTGTCTTTGGCGGTTTAGCAGTGTCACTTATATTTGGAACCTTATCATCAACCATACTAACGTTATTAGTTATTCCGTTAATGTATTATATTTGGCAGTGGCATGGTGGAGTGAAACATCAGGAACAAAATTAGTTAAAAACCACCAGGGGGGGGGAGGCTCTATCCCCTCCCCCCTGGTGATTTTTTATCAGTCTAGTTTCTACAGTTCATCTTCAGTGGTCACTTTATTGCGCCCAGAGTTTTTACTGCTATAAAGTGCTTTATCTGCTCTGTCAATAAAGTCATCAATTTCTTCGTTATCTTTATAGTGAGAAATGCCAGCAGAAACGGTTAGTTTAATGCTTTGGTTGGTTCTTTTGATATGTAGATTGCTTGCTTCTACTTTCGAGCGGATTGATTCAGCAAGGTTTTTAGCAATTGAAATATCAGTATTCTGAAGAATGAGCATAAACTCCTCTCCACCAACTCTTGCAATAAAATCAAGATTTTTAGTTGCATTTTTAAAAATTTTGGCAAGGTACTTTAATACACTATCGCCAACAAGATGACCAAATTCGTCATTAATACTTTTAAAGAAGTCTATGTCAAAAGCAACTAATGAAATATTTGTATTATTATTATTGTTGTTATTGGCATGGACGGCTTCTTTTAAAAATTCATTAAACCCTCGTTTATTTGGCAAGTTGGTGAGCTCATCTGTGCGTGCTAAAATATTTGCTTTATTCAACTCTTTTTTTAGTGTATTAACTTCATTAATAATATCCCCTACATTATTTTGTAATTCGCGAGACTCCTTTTCTGACTCTTTAAGTAATGGGATGATTTTATCTTGTATATGCAGTAAAGCTTCTTCAGGCTGAGAAATTGCTTGGGTTGTTGCTATTTGATTAGATAGGGTAGCGTTGTTTTTTGAGGATTTACTAGCCCACTCATTGATATTGCTAAGTAGCTCTTCCAAGATGGTTGAAAATTCTTCGTAAGGCATATGGCGTTGAATAATTCTTGCCCATAGATTGGTAAAAAGTATTTGCGCAGTATTATGATCATAATTGTTGTTTTCAATTAACCCATTAATTTCTTTGACAAGTTCGCTATCTTGCTGCAAAATTAACTCATAGATTAAGCTAAAATGGATAGGGTCTGGTTGGATAGTAAAATTTTTAGAAAACTCTTTGATTTTTTTCAGTGTTTTTAAAGAAATTTCATCGGTATTTATATCTTTAGTAAGATATCTATTTGTTAAATGTTTTTCCATGTCTTTCCCAGTCGTTTCAATTTAAAAAAA
>CAYUHO010000033.1:0-13384 GCA_964444445.1 uncultured Piscirickettsiaceae bacterium
CCTCACTAAAGAAGCGGGTATGGTAACCCATGCTATGGTTTTAACAAATAATCCTCATAGTAGTAATGCAAACAAACCTTTGCCTGATTCCTTTGCTAGGTTTAGTGTGAAAGAGGTTAAGGGTTTTTCTGCCAGTCAAAATAACAGTTACTTTTTACCCTATACTCCTCTGCATCAAGCGTCTAAACAAATGGGCGTTGTCGAATTTTCACCAGATAGTGATGGCGTGTATCGGCGAACCAATTTGTTTCGAGGTTATCAAGGAAGTCATTTCCCTGTTTTATCGACTGCAAGTTTGATGCAACCGTTAAATATTCAGCGCATTGTAAAAGATGAAGTGAATAAAAAAATATGGATTAATGATATAGAAGTACCTTTAGACAGAGAGGGGCGCTATCAGGTTAATTTTTATGAAAAGTTCGAGACGATTTCACTTGCCAGTGTGTTTGCCTCAATTTCTAAAATGAAAAGTGGCGATTTAGAAAGCTTATACACTAATCCAAATTTAACACCACCAGAAATATTTACCGATAAGATTATTTTTATTGGCACCAGTGCAATTGGTCTGGAGGATTTAAAAACAACCCCAATTGAAGCGCGATGGCCGGGGGTGTATTTGCACGCATCTATTACTGCAAATATATTAGATAACGACTTTATTTACCAAGTTGAACAAGAGTGGGTTTATCTGCTGATATTTGTCATGAGTTTTATGATCTCTATTTTGGTGTTGGCTCAAGACTCGATTAGATTACAGCTTATTTATCCAGCTTTGTTAGCAATATTATTTGTGGTATTCAATGTTTATGTTCAATACAAATGGCAATATCAAATAGACCTTGTACCGCCTCTGCTGGCAATGTTTGCAAATTGGTTGCTAATATCTGCCTATTTATCGGCTACTGAAGGACGTGAAAAGAAGCAGGTTCGTAATATGATGGCTCAATATGTTTCCCCTGCTGCCTTAACAAGTGTTTTGGATAATTATGAAGGGGTTGCAAAAGCGGGAGAAGGTTCAGAAGAAGAGATGTCAGTGGTATTTTCAGACATTCGTAGCTTTACAACAATATCAGAAGATATGCAGGCGTCAGAAGTCGTTAAAATGTTAAACATTCATTTAGAAGCAATGACCCAGGTAACCTTTGACTTTGGTGGTACGATGGATAAGTTTATTGGTGATGCAACCATGGCTTTTTGGGGTGCGCCACTGCCTGATAAAGAACATGCCTTACATGCAACACAAGCGGCTATAACCATGTTCCGTGTGATGGACGATGTAAATAAACACTTAGCAACAGAAGGGATGAAACCAATTCAGATTGGTGTGGGGGTTAATACGGGTAGGGTTATTTTAGGGAATATTGGTTCAAGTCAAAAATTAGATTACACCGTCATTGGGGATGCTGTTAATTTGGGTTCCAGGCTTGAAGGCTTGACTAAACAGTATGGTGTTGGTGTGTTAGTTTCTGAATATACTCGAGACGTTATCCATCAGCAAATCCCCTGTGCGTTAATTGATATGGTAAGAGTGAAAGGAAAGAATGAACCTGTTAAAATATACTTTCCACTGGGAACGCTTGAAGATAAGGAACTAGCTGAAAAATTTGAATTAGTTGAAAGGGCAGAGCAAGCATTTGTTTTATATCATCAGCAAAAGTTTGAACAAGCTAAATCTATATTTTCGAGTTTACCAGATGAAGATTTTTCCTTTTTTAAGGAATTATATAAAAAACGCTGTGATGCCTACATTGAAAAGCCACCTGAATCAGGTTGGGATGGGGTCTTTACCCTAACATCAAAATAAAGATTCGTAGAAAATGACAAAAAATAAAACCATTAGCCTTATTATCATTGGGGATGAAATTCTGTCAGGAAAGCGACAGGATAAGCATCTGCAGCAAGCAATTAGTTTGCTCAAACCTAGGGGCTTGTCTGTTGATCTTGTGAATATGGTTAGTGACAATGCTGAGCTTCTCGTTGAAACACTGAAGCAGTCCTTTCATCGCGGAAATATTACTTTTTGCTTTGGTGGAATCGGCTCTACACCAGACGATCGAACAAGACAAAGTGCAGCGAAAGCTTTAAATTTGCCTATTGTCCGCCACTCACAAGCCGCGAGAGAAATTGAGAAAAAATTAGGTGAGAAGGCCTATCCTTTACCCATTACCATGTCTGACTACCCTAAAGGGTCGGAAATGATTCCTAATTTTTATAATAAAATCCCTGGTTTCTCAATTAATGAGCACTATTTTATGCCCGGGTTCCCTATTATGGCAAAAGGGATGATGGAGTGGGTATTGGATACCTATTATCAAGAATTAAGCCAGCCAATGAGTATTGAAAGGGCAATTAAAATTGTGGACGGTAAAGAGTCTGAGTGGGTGATTTTTATGCGAAAATTTGAAGAAAAATACCCAAGTTTACGAATTTTTAGTTTACCCACCATCACCGAAAATGATGGGCGTAATGTTGAATTAGGGGTTGAAGGAATTGAGCCTTTGGTCAATGATGGTTTTGCAGATATTATTGCGCACGCTAATGAATTAAAGGCAACTTTTGCAGAAATTTGATGTTGTTGTTTTAGGCGCGGGTGCGGCGGGATTAATGTGTGCAGCGCAAGCAGGTTATCGAGACTTGAGTGTGTTGGTCATTGACCATGCTCCCAAAGCGGCAGGCAAAATTCGTATTTCTGGTGGAGGAAAAGCTAATTTTACAAACCTGAATGTGAATGCAGACAATTTTATTTGTCGCAACCCGCATTTTGTAAAAAGTGCTCTAGCGCAATTCTCGCCTCAAGACTTTATTGATCTTGTTGATCGACATGGTTTAGCGTTTGAGCAACGAGAACTGGGTAAGCTGTTTTGTAAAAACAAAGCCAGTGATTTAATTCAAATTTTACGCACAGAATGCAATTGGGCAGGCTGTGAATTTTGGTTAAATACGGTATTTAATTCAGTTGATTTTGCGGATGATGTTTATACAATTAAAACAGAGAAAGCTGCAATTCAAACTGCAAATTTGGTGGTGGCAACAGGGGCGATTTCCTTTCCAAAATTAAAAGCGACTGATATAGGTTATCAGCTAGGCAAACAATTTGGTTTGCCAATCATTCCGACCAGTCCAGGGCTTGTACCGTTAAATTTTAAAGACAAACAGCTAGCGTTTTGTCAAAATTTGTCGGGTATTGCTTTAGAGGTGCAGGTATCGGTGAATAAATCTAAACGTGCTTTTAAGGAAGCCATGTTGTTTACTCATCAAGGATTGAGTGGTCCAGCTATTTTACAAATCTCAAACTATTGGCAACAGGGTGAAGGTATTGAAATTAACCTTCTTCCTGATATTGATGTCGAAGCAGCGTTGCTAGCAGCAAAAACGCAAAATGGCACAATGACGCTATGGTTAAAAAGCAAATTCCCGAAGAGCTTTTGCCAGGCTTGGCAAATTCAATTTCCAATTGAAAATAGACTAGCAGATGTTTCACATGAAACAATAAAACAATATGCAAAACAATTGACCCACTGGCAACTCTATCCATCTTCCAAAGCAGGCTATGATAAAGCCGAGGTAACCCTTGGCGGGGTTGATACCGATTTTCTAAACTCAAAAGATGGGCAAGTTAAAGGTCAAAAAGGTTTGTATTTTATTGGTGAAGTTGTTGATGTAACAGGCCAGTTAGGCGGGTATAATTTCCAATGGGCATGGTCATCAGGTTATGCTTGTGGCATTAATATAAAGAGTAAATCATGAACCTATTAAATTTAGATGAAAACACTAGAGAACCCTTCTCTAAAACAGTACAAACCTTGGTTCAAAAACATAAAATTCAGCCTGCTGATATTTTTATGAATGTACTAGAAAGTCAAGAAGCACCTGAAATGAACTACTGGATGACCAAAGTGCTGGTGCAAGAACATTTTGTATCACCCCAGAAAGAAATTGCTAAAGACGAAGCAGGCGAAAGTGTTAAACCACTGCAAGCCGCTTGTTTATTACAAAATGTTGGTATGGTAGCAGCTCTTTTAGAATTAAATGCTTTCACCGGTGGCATGGCAGATAAAGATTTTCAATTAGCCGCACGCATTGCCTCAAAGCATGAAGACGAAGCGGTGATGGGATTATTAATGCGATACGCTCAAGAGCTTGGTAACCTTGAAATCATGATGAAAGCCCTACAAAACGCACCAATTCAGTAAAAATCACCAGGGGGGTAGTAACCGAGAGTTTATTTGCGTTTGTATATATCTCTTGTTCCCTCTGGCGGGTGTCTATAGCGTTTATAACTCCAAAGGTATTGACTAGGGTTGATTGCAACACATCTTTCAACACCTTTATTTAAAGCAGCCGTTGCTGTTTGTTCATCGTTAGAGCTGATCTCTTTATTAGCAGGCAATATATGGACTGCAAAGCCCTCACCGTTTGGTAAGCGTTCACCAGCAATATATAAAACTTCTGCTTTTGTTTTACGTGCTAGTTTTGAAACAAGGGTCATGGTTCTTGCTGGATGTTTAAAGAAGGGGGCGTAAATACCGCCAGATTTACCTGGATCTTGATCTGGTAAGATTGCGACCAGTTTGTTTTGCTTAAGGACTTTAAACATAGACTTTACACCTGAAACATCAGTTGGTACAGGGGTGCTACCTACTCTGCCTCTTACTTTGTTTAGATAGTTTTCAATTGATTTTATTTCAGGCGGTTGATATAAAACCGTAAGAGGTTGTTGGTTGCTTAAGTAAAACCCTAGGATTTCCCAGTTACCAAAATGGGGGGAAAGCATTAGCACGCCATTTCCTTTTTCAAATGCCTTATCCAGTAAATTTTGTCCGTGAACCTTTTTAATCATTGGCAATTGTTTTTCGGTTTTCCATTCCCAGACAGCACCAAGTTCTGTAAAACTTTTGGCGTTTTCGATGAGTGTTTTTTTGCTCAATTTTATTAATTCTTCGGCGGATAGTTGTGGGTATGCTGTCGCAAGATTGGCTCGAATAACGTTACGATTGTAGTTTGGAAATAGGCTAAAAAACCAACCGATTCCACTGCCGATTCGCTGTTGATTTTTGAGTGAAAAGATAGATAAAAATTTAATAAAGCCGATAAAAATCTTAGCAAGAATCGGTCTGTCTTTATACTTCATTTTGCTTTCCTAAATTCGTTTCTCCCTGATGGTTGTCGTCCGCAATTAGGGGCTGCATTGCTCGCCAGAGGTTTGAGTACAAATGTGTATTTTGCTTTTCTTCTGCTAGCAGTAATTCTTTCATTCTTTGTCTTTGTTGTGGCTTTGCATAACAGGCAGGGCAGTTATCCTGAATAATAGGAAGTGCAACTGTCTTTGTAAAATCGCTTGTTTGCCTTTCTCTTACTTTGACTAAAGGACGAATAATACGAATGTCTTTTTCATTGTTTAAATAATGCGCTTTCATTGTCCGCAATTCACCCGCATAAAATGCCGACATAATAAAGCTTTCACTTAAATCGTCAAGGTGTTGAGCTAGGGCAAGAACGTTGTATCCTTCTCTTCTGCACACGGTATACAGTTTTCCTCTTTTATATCTAGCGCAAAAGCTACAGAAGGAATCACCTTTCATATGCGCATCAGCAAGGGCAACCAGATCTTCAGATTCATAGAAGTAAGGGACATCTAGTTTTTTTAACCAGTCTTTCAATGGAGATGGGTCAAAACCTGGTATTTCTGGGTCAATTGTGCAGGCTGCCAACTCAAACTTTACAGGAGAGTGACGCTGTAAATGCTTGAAAATGGTTAACAGTACCATCGAATCTTTACCACCTGAAAGTCCCAGTAAAACCTTGTCACCTTCTTTAATCATTTTGTATTGAGCAATGGCTCTACCAACTGGTTTTAATATAGACTTAGGGGGTTTAATCCAATCTTTTGTCCGCTCTTTTTTGGTTATTTTATCTTTGATAGTTTTTTTCTCCATGCGCTTGATAAGGTTGTGGTTTCAAGGGCTATTTTAATATTGTTCAGGTCGTTAGTGTTTTTTTCATAAACAAATTGCGAAAGAAATAAGTCTACGATTGAAACGCTTCTTTCGGCGGTTTTGATTAATTCAAGATTTGTATTTACTTGTACCTCTCCCTCTTTGATAACACGACAATAAAAACCAACCCGACCTGAACTTGAATACTCCTTAACAAAGTCTTTTCGACCAACCTGTTCGCCTAATTTTGCGCAGGGTGAGCGCGGTTGTGTGACTTCTAGAATGACATCGTTAATTTTAAGTCGATCACCAATGTGTATTTTACGCTCATCTATTCCTGAGATAGAAAGATTCTCCCCCAAAAAACCAAACGGCTTGTTTATTGAAAAAAATGGATAGTTAGTGGTAGGTATGATTAACACAGCTTTATCTTCCCTACCATGATTTTTTAAGTCCGCCTGCTCATCTTCTTTGAAACCTGTTTTTGTTAAAAAAAGAGCACCAGGGACAGCTTTCTTATGGATCGCAGATGAAATACCCTTCCCCCAGTCATAGCGTTGAATTTTTCCCACATTAACCGATTCTATTTTCATCTGATTTCTCCTTAAAATTTCATGTGGTTAATTTACAACATTCTAATAAGAAAGTGTTTAATCCGTTTGTTAAATTTGAATTTTAGATGTCAACTGCTTAATATCTACCTTCGTATAATTAATTACTAAAAAATGAATAAATTAAAGCTTACACTAATGGGTCTAATTTGCACGCTGATGAGCAGTCATTCTACTTGGCTGTATGCAGAATCCGTGAATTTATTTAGTCAGCTAGATTTTTCATTTTCCAAGCAAACAGAAAAAACGGTAAAACCAAAGTTAGTCAAATACCAGCATAATTCATCGACAGGAATCGAAATGGGTTCTAAGTATCAGATTGCTAAATGGGTTCAGATTGAGGTAGATTTACAAGGTAAGTATCAAAATACTTTTTCCGAAATAAATTTTAAGGAAAAGATTTTTAGAACACAAAATTATTCGGCCTTAGCAAACTTTGGAAAGAGCTTATCCTATAACCGACATGAGCTTACCCCTTTTGCTCAATTTGGGGTTAACTATGAACAAGATAAAAATATCGCTTATTTACCCTATATCTACAAAGAAAAAACACTTGATTCTACCCAGTTACAATACGGGCTAGGGCTCAGATATAGCAACCTTTCTTGGGGTGGGCTAGGTATCAGTTTTCTATATAAAAGACACTCCAGTTTTTCAGACCTAAATGTACAATCACTTGAAGAAACCTTACCCATCACGGATAAAAATAATTCAGTGGGGATCTCAGTGGATTTAAGTTTTTAGTGAGTAATTTCCAAATCGTTATTTAGGATTTGGATAGTTATTCTGTGTTTTTTATAGGAGTGTCGGGAGATTTTTATATAGAATAAATGCCCCCATCATGATTAAAAAACCACCAAATACTTTTTTTAAAATTTCTTGGTTGATTTTATGACTTAGCTTACCGCCAATCCAACCGCCAATAACACCGATTAATGAGAAAATACCAATCACTTCCCAGTCAATGCTCAGTTGTAAATGGTCTAAAACAGGTAGGTAGGCTATAAAGCCAGTAAGTGATTTTATCGAGATAATAATCAGGCTTGTTCCAATTGCCAAACGCATTGATAAACCACCAAGTAGAACCAATGCAGGAATAATTAAAAAACCACCCCCTACACCAACAAGGCTGGTTATTGCTCCAACAATTAAACCATCGAGAGCAATTTTGTACATCTCTCTTTCCTGATGCTCTCCTTTTAAATCCATTGGTTTAAACATTAAATAGGAGGCGGTTAATAATAAAGCTGAAAAAATAAGCATCTGCACAGCATCGTTGACAAAGTTTGCACTCCATGCCCCAATTACCGCTCCTAACATGCTAGGTAAACCAAAAACGATTACTGTTCGCCATTGCACCAGCTTATTTTTAGCATAGGGAATGACTGAAAACACGCTAATGATTCCGACGATTAACAGTGAACTGGCAATCGCTAACTTTGTTTCATGTCCAACAAGGTACATTAAGGTCGGAACCGTTAAAATAGAACCGCCTGAGCCTAATAAGCCTAAACTTAAACCAATTAATAAAGCACCTATCCAAGCAAGAATCATAATAAATCCTTACGAATTAAATAAACTCCTGTTTCTAAATGATGGGTATAGGGGAACTGATCAAATAAAGCAGACTCAATAATTTGATGGGTTTTTTCGATTTTAATTAAATCCTTTGCCAGCGTTTCTGGGTTACATGAAATATAAATAATACGCTCAAAGTCAGCAACCATATTACGAGTTAACTCATCTAATCCTGCTCTTGGTGGGTCAACAAAAATGGTTTTAAAATCGTAGCTTGTTAAATCAACGGAACGCATTCTAAAAAAATCTCGTACACCTTTCATCGCTTGCGATATTTCTTCAGCAGCCATTTTGACGACAGTTAAGTTCTGAATATTGTTCTTTTCAATATTGTATTCAGCAGAATAGACGGATGTTTTAGAAATCTCCGTTGCTAAAACTTGGTGGTAAAATTCTGCGAGAGCAATTGAAAAATGGCCGTTACCGCAATAGAGTTCCAGCATATCAGCTTTGCCAAATTTATCATTGCCGATGGCGGAAACTTTTCTTGCCCAGTGCAACATTTTTTGTGCCACTTCAGCATTGGGTTGGGTAAAATTATTTTCAATTTGTTGATAGTGAAATGATTTGCCATCAAGGGTTAGGGTTTCTTCAATGTAATCTTTTGGTAGGCAAATTTTTTGTTTTCTTGCGCGCCCAATAATGGCATCAATGTTTAAATTTGTTTTTAATGCCTCTGCCTGTGCTAACCAGTGTTCATCGTCTTGAATTGATTTACGATAAATTAAGGTGACTAGCATTTCACCCGATAAGCTGGCTAAAAAATCTACCTGAAAGAGTTTCAACCGTAAAATGGGTTGTTGACAGATGGCAGCCATCAGTTTTGGCATCAGATTATCGATTGATGCTAATGCCATTGGGCAGGCTTTTATTTTGACCTTTTCTTTGCTTTTTTGTTCAAACATAATGTAGTCAGTATCATCCCCATCATGCCAAATACGGAACTCAGCTCTGGCACGATAGTTTTTTGGGGAAGATTCAAAAACGCTTAAATTTACAATTGAGGGGACCAGCTGATGGAATCTTTTTTCTTTTTCCACTAGCTGGTTAGCATATTGTTCAGGGTTGACTTGGCAAAGCATTTATTTACATCAATCTTTAAAAAAGGTAAATTATACTCTCTTTTTAAAAATGGGTCGTCTAACCATGGCAAGATTAACATTTGTTTTACTTTTCTTGATTTCATTTAACGCACTCGCGACACAAACCGCCTTAAAAACGGGTGAGCAAATCTTAAAAAAGGTAAATACCAGTATTACCAATATCAATACCAAACAACTGCAAAAGCAATTGAAAGAGCAGCCTAACACACTATTGATTGATGTCAGAACCCCTGAAGAATTGTTGATGTTTGGTACGATAGGGGGTTACCAGAATATTAACTTACCGCGCGGTTGGACAGAGTTTAGAATAAAAGACAGTTTTCCAACCAAAGATACGCCGATTGTTGTCTATTGTGGTCAGAATTTACGCAGTCCATTAGCCGCAAAAACCTTGATGGAGATGGGGTTTCAAAACGTTAAAAATTATCAAGATGGTTATTTTAAATGGCAGAAACTAGGTCTAGATGTTAACATCGCAGACAAAGCCTCCGATTCAATTCTCTATAACCTGCCTGAAAAAGTCGCAACCGATGTCTACAGTGCAATTGGTGCAGCCGAGCCAAGTACTTATCAAAACTCAGGTCATAACAACAACTTATCATTTATCATCGGAGATGATGCGGTCTTAGTTTATAACGCAGGAGGCAGTTATTTATTAGCCGCTGCAATGCATGAAGAGATAAAAAAGGTGACCAAATTACCCGTTAAGTATGTTGTGTTAGAAAATGCCCAAGGGCATGCCGCACTGGGTTCAAATTACTGGAAAGAACAAGGCGCAACCATTATTGCTCACCAGCATACAACGGAAATTTTGAAGAAGAATAAAGCGCGAATAGAAGCAAATGCAAAACGCTCATTGAAAGACAAATTTTTTAAAACAGAGATTGTTCTGCCAGATGTTGAATTTACAGACAAGATGAGTGTAGATTTAAAAGGCAAGCAAATAGAACTAATGCACCTCGGGCCATCGCACAGCCCTGATGATGTTCAGCTTTGGATGCCGAAAGAGAAAATATTAATTTCTGGCGATATTGCTTTTAATGTCCGCATGTTACCGATATTGAATCATACAGATGTTAAAGGTTGGATTAAAACTTGGGATAAATTGGTTGCGTTAGAACCCAAAATAATCGTACCAGGGCATGGAGGCGTTACCGATTTAAAAACAACGACCGCTTACACTAAAGGTTATTTGGTTTATTTAAGAACAGAAATTTTAAAAATAATAGATGATGGTGGGGAGTTGAATGATGCTTTGAAAATTGATCAAACTAAATTCAGTCACTTTAAAACCTATAATGAATTACATAAACAAAATGTAGATAGGCTGTATCGTGTAATGGAATTTGAAGAATAATTAGAAAAAATCACCAGGGGGGGTAAAAACCCTGGGTGTTCAATTTCGTCTTCAATTTTGTAATAAGGCTTTTAAACCGTCAAGCGTTGCATTACCGTTGTTTTTCTTGTCTTCTTCGGAGACTTCAATATTAGGGTTCCCATCCCATTGTAATAAATCTGCTGGTAATTCTTCTAAAAAACGACTGGGTTTACAGTTGATTTTTTCACCGTATTTTTTACGCTTTTTAGCATAGGTCATGGTCAGGCTTTTTTCTGCTCTGGTAATCCCAACATAAGCCAGTCTACGTTCTTCCTCTAACCCTGGCGATTCTAAATTTTGTGCATGGGGTAGCAGTTCTTCTTCCATTCCAATTAGGAATACATGTGGAAATTCTAGTCCTTTTGATGCATGTAAGGTCATAAGGGAAATTTGGTTTTGTTCGGTTTCAGATTCATTTTTTTCCATCATGTCCATTAGGGTCATATAAGAAACGATTTTATCGAGGCGTAAATGCTCACCATCTTCATTTTTTGCCTTGTCGAGAATTCGTTCAATCCAAAGTAGAAGATCACGGACCTGTTCAATTCTTTTTTCTGCCTGCCTTGGTGTAGCAGAGGTTTCATGTAACCAATTGTCATATTCAATTTTTTCAATCAATTGACGTAAGAATGAAATGACCTCTGAGCCAGTTAATTCTTCAGCTTGTTTTGCCCAATCTAATATCATCTGCCCAAAATGTTGTACTCTTGCAAGCCCTTTACCTTCAAGTGCAGAACTTAAGCCTAATTCTTGAGCCGCATCAAATAGGCTAACATTACGTTTACCTGCATAGCCAGCAAGTTTGGTCAGGGTTGTTGCACCAATTTCTCGTCGTGGCGTGTTGACGATTCTTAAAAATGCCGCATCATCATCAGGATTAACAATCAGTTTTAGATAGGACATGACATCTTTAATTTCTGCTTTATCAAAAAATGACTGCCCGCCTGAAATTTTATAGGGCAAATTTTGCTCACGTAACGCACGTTCAAAAAGTCGAGCTTGAAAGTTACCACGGTATAAAATGGCGTAGTCTTTAAATTTAGTATGATGTTTAAATTTATGCACAATAATTTCAGAAACAACACGTTCAGCTTCATGATTTTCATCGTTACAGGCTAAGACTCGAATCATCTCGCCCATGCCCATTTTTGACCAAAGTGATTTTTCAAAAACATGAGGGTTATTTGCAATTAATTGGTTAGCCGACTGTAAAATTCGGTTAGAAGAACGATAGTTTTGCTCAAGCTTGATGATTTCTAAGTGCGGAAAATCTTCTTTCAACAAGTTTAAGTTTTCGGGTTGCGCACCTCGCCAAGCATAAATGGATTGGTCATCATCGCCAACAACGGTAAACTTTGCTTGCACTCCAACTAATAGCTTTACCATTTCATATTGTGATGCGTTGGTATCTTGGTATTCGTCAACCAGAAGATAACGAACTTTGTTTTGCCATTTAGTTAAAATGTCAGGGTGTTCATTAAATAGTTTTACCGGTAAAGCAATTAAGTCATCAAAGTCGATGGCATTATAGGCCTTTAATTGTTTTTCATACAAATCAAACAATACCGCCCGTGCCTGTTCAAGGGCATCTTCAGACTTTTCCAAAGCTTGTTCAGGCGTTAGCATTGCATTTTTCCAGTTAGAAATATCCCACTGGGCATTTTCTAACGCCTCTTCATCTAAGTTCTTCTTTTTAAGCAAATCTTTCATGATTTGGCGAGTATCAGAAGCATCCATAATCGTAAAGTTAGCTTTATAATCGAGCGCCTTGTACTCTTGGCGAATGATGTTTAAACCAAGATTGTGAAAGGTTGATACATTAATCCCTTGAGCATTTTCATTTTTTAATAACTTGGTTACTCTTTCCTTCATCTCTTTTGCTGATTTATTGGTAAAGGTCAGTGCATAAATATGAAAAGGCTGGATTTGATGTTTACGAATAAGATGGGCAATTTTTTCGGTAATCACTCGGGTTTTTCCTGAACCAGCTCCAGCTAAAACTAAAGCAGGCGTCTCTGTGTGTAAAACTGCTTGTAATTGTCGTTCATTTAAGGAATGCATGGAGTAGAATACAGAAATATCAAAAAAGGTATTTTAGCAGTTATGAGTTCGATTGAAGCATTAAAAAAAGATATTCAGTTTGCAACAATTTTAAAAGAGCAATCACTTAAGTTCAACACCACTTGGGGCATTTTTTCGCCAAGAGAAATTGACGCAGGCACACAATTGTTCCTAAAACATCTCGATATAAAAGAAGATGAAGTGGCATTAGATATAGGCTGTGGTTATGGACCAATTGGTTTGTGTATCGCCAGCATTGCCAAACAAGGCGAAGTGCATATGGTGGATAAAGACTTTGTCGCAGTCTATTACGCCAATAAAAACGCCCAACAAAACAACCTGCCCAATGCAAAAGCCTACCTGTCAAATGGACTAAGTGCTGTACCAAAAGGCATGAAATTCACCACCATCGTATCTAACATTCCTGCCAAAGTCGGCAAAGAAATGTTATCAATCTTATTGCATGATGTTCACGAACACCTAGAACCCAACGGACAGTTTGTGGTGGTAACCATCAACGGATTACGCCAGTACATGAAGCGTAATTTCATGGAAGTATTTGATAATTACGATAAAGTAAAACAAGGAAAAGATTACACTATTTCTCGTTGTGTTAAAACCTAAATTTGACCATTCAAAACCAAAAAATCACCAGGGGGGGTGTTAAATAAGATAATGAATAGGTTTAATCTTTTCTAAATCCCACTCAAATAAACC
>CAYUHO010000034.1:0-1283 GCA_964444445.1 uncultured Piscirickettsiaceae bacterium
ATGAATGTAATATGCCAAATTCCTATTTGAGGACTCGGAGAATTATAGGCTATGAGACCCAACAGGTTTGTTAAACCATTACAGCTTACCGCCGATTGTTTAATTCGACAGACCGTTAGTTTAGATTAATGCTTTCTAGGTTTAATAATTTGTACTAATTTACCTGAACCTTGTTTCAAATTCGCCCAGTTATTTGGCAAAACAAAATGTGCTAGTGCCCCTGATGGGAATAAACTAGTGTCACAATCTTGACAGTTACTGTCATCTTTTAAGTAGCTAATTAACTCTTGTAGCTCTGGGTCGTGACCAATAATAAAAACTTTTGTAAAGTGATTTGAAATATTCCCTAGAAAGTGAAGTAGCTTTTCTTTTGAAACTCGATTTAACGCTTTTGTTTCTGTCATCAGGTCGTTGGTAATTTTAAGGCGTTTAAAGGTTTGATTTGCTCTTATGTCATTGGAAATAAAAACAGCATCTGCTTGAATTTTTTTACTTTTTAAGATTTCTGCTAAGTAAGATGCTTGTTTTTTACCTTTGGTTGATAGTGGTCGTTTTCCTTCCAAAAAATTACCATCCCAATCAGTTTTAGCATGGCGAATTAAGAAGAGTTCCCTTAAACTATCAGTCTCCATTATGAGATGCCATATTGGTTACGGTAACTTTCCATTGCACTTAGGTACTTGGTCTGGTTTCTTTCTTGCAGATAGTGAATGATATCATTCATGTTAATAATACTGTACACAGGTATTCCGTAGTCTTTTTCGACTTCCTGAATTGCAGAAAGTTCACCTTGACCTTTTTCCATACGGTCTAGTGCAACAATTACCCCTGCGGGTTTTGCACCTAGTGAATTGATTAAATCAATTGATTCACGAATGGCTGTACCAGCGGTGATAACATCGTCAATGATAAGGATTTCACCCGTTAGTTTATGCCCAACAATGTTGCCTCCCTCTCCATGGGTTTTTGCTTCTTTACGATTAAAAGCATAAGGTTTGTCAAAATTAAAGTTTGTTGCTAAGGTTGAACAAGTTGTGGCAGCTAAAGGAATTCCTTTGTAGGCTGGTCCAAACAAAACATCAAAATGAATGTTTTTTTCTATAATTTCTAAAGCATAACCTTCAGCAAGTTTAGCGAGTTGCCCACCCGTATTAAATAGACCAGCATTGAAAAAATAAGGGCTTATTCGACCAGATTTAAGTTTGAATTCGCCAAGTTTCAGAACACCTGCTTGCATGATGAATTCAATAAAATTGCTTTTGCTAATTGATGTGTTAATTGAT
>CAYUHO010000034.1:1383-12846 GCA_964444445.1 uncultured Piscirickettsiaceae bacterium
TAATTGATGTGTTAATTGATATGTCCATTGATGAAAACCAAAAAAAGAAGTTTATATCTTACTATGACTAGAGCAATTTTCAAGCTAATTATTTTTGCAGGCTTTAGTTATTTGGCATGAAAGGTGTTTGTTTTTTGTAACATACAATCGATAGATAATGGTTAGAAGGAAAGAGAAGATGGCAATTGATTTAAGAAATGTAGAACCTCTGGGTTCAAAAAGTGCATTACTAGCAAAAGCAATGCAACGCCAAAAAGAAAATCAGGAATTAGCTGGTACGGGTGGACGTTATGAAATGGGGGATATGATTGCACCAGAGTACGAGTGGTTAAACGAAGATAAAGATGCGATTAAAAACCTTATTTCTCAAATGGATGCCTCAATTGGGCAGTTGGCAAAACAAATTCGTGAAATAGAAGAGCAATCCGTAAGATCAAGACAAAAAATAGATAAAGAACAGGTCCTTTTATTTAAGCAAATTAAAACACTGAATAATTTATTAAAAAATCAAATAAATGTTTATAGTTCGGTTAAAAAGCAAGTTTCAGATATAGAAATACAGCAAAGTCAATTTGTGCCACAAATTGGGATTGGTATTATGGCAGGGTTAATGTCGGCGATTACCATTTTAGCAACCGCCCCTTGGATGACTATCTTGATGGAAAATATAAGGTAAACCTAAACCTGAACCTTTATTTGGTTGTTTATTGACTTTTGAAGCTAAGTTTAAATCCTTGGTTTTTAAATTGTTTGCCCTCCACCTCTAAATCTTCACAAGTTAGTGGGTGGGATTCAAGCCATTCAGGTTTGAAAAAAAGTGTAAACTTTTCATCATCCACTTTTAGATTCAAATCTAATTTTTCGTTTTCTCTATCACGGTGTAATAATACGGAAAGTCGAAATAATAAGGTCAGTTTAACCAGGTTTTTTTGTAGTTTTTTATCAAAGTAAGCAAAAGATTTTTCGTTGAATTTACCTTGGTGATTTAGAATAATAGCTGCCAATATCTGTTGTTCCTGTTGAGAAAAACCTGCCAGCTCTGCATTTTCTACCAGATAAGAAGAATGGTAGCGATAGCGTTTATAGCTGATAGAAATACCACCCTCGTGCAGTTTGGCTGCCCATGTTAATAGTTTAGAATAAGAATATTGCTTCCCTTTAAATTTTGTCGCCTCTCTAACGGCACTTAATAGGGATAATGCAGTTTTCGCAATGCTCTCAGATTGTGACTCATCTACTTTCAGCCATGATTGCAAAGATGATACACTTGCTTCTCTGACATCTTTTTGGTTTAACCTGCCAAGATTGTCATAAATAAGCCCTTCACGTAAAGCACTATCAGAAACCAACATTTTTTTAATATTTAGTTCTTGGAAAGCGGCGATTAAAATGACCAGCCCTCCAATGAAAACAGGGAGCCTTTCTTCTTTAAGCCCCTGCAAGCCTCCTTCAATGGCTTTATTAAGTGAGCCAGCTTTCAGCAATTGATTTTTTATAGAAATCATTCCTTCTAGGGTGATTTCTCCATCTGTTATTTCGTTTTCTTTTAATACACTTCCAATTGCTTTAATTGAACCTGAAGCACCTATTGCACCTTGCCAGCCTTTTTTTGTTAAGTTATGACTATGGGGTTTTAGAATTCGACGACAATGGTTTATGGCTTTATCAGTTGAATGGAGGTTCAGGGTCGTGTTTTTAAAAAAAGTTTGACTGATACTGACACAACCCATTTCTGTTGAGGTTAGATGCTTATGTTTGAAGTTTGCACCAATAATAAACTCGGTACTTCCACCGCCAATATCGATAATTAGTTGCTGTTTATCCGCATTTGCTAAGCCATGACTGACACCTAGAAAAATTAATCTTGCCTCTTCTTCCCCTGAAACAATATCAATTTTATGTCCTAATGCATCTTGAGCTTGAGCTAGAAATTCTCGGCTGTTTTTTGCATTTCGTAATGTGTTTGTACCGACTGCGCGAACTTGGTTGGCAGGGATGTTGTTGAGAAGTTGTCCGAATTTGGTTAAACACGAAATCCCAGAGTTAAAGGCAAGTTCAGTTAGGTAACCTTCCTCATCTAAGCCTGAGCGTAAACGAATCATTTCTTTATGTCTGTCGATAATTTGTATCTGTTCCTCGTTTTTTCGAATAATAATTAAGTGGAAACTGTTTGAGCCTAAATCAATCGCTGCGTAAAGGCTGGTGTCGAGTTCTATATTTTCATCTTTTAGTTTGTTATGCATTTTTTGAATACCTATTTATTAACCAACTTTGAGCGCAGAAAGTCTCAGGGGTTGTTTGTTTCTTTTGTATATAACTACCATCAGCCTGTAATTCCCATGCATCTGTATTGTCTTTTAAGTATATTTCTAACCCTTCGGTATAGATTTTTTGGAAGATATCAGGGTCTAAAATAGGAAAGCAAGTTTCAACTCTGGAATCCAAGTTTCTTCTCATCCAATCGGCACTTGAGCAATATAGCTCGGGTTCACTGGTTGCGTTCTCAAAATAATAAATTCGATGATGTTCTAGGTAGCGTCCTATAATGCTAGTGACGGTAATATTTTCTGACATGCCTTTGACACCTGGACGTAAGCTACAAATCCCTCTAACAATTAAATCAATTCTAACGCCCGCTTGAGAAGCTTTATAGAGCGTATCGATAATTGTTTTTTCTTCTAGACCGTTTAATTTAGCAATAATTCGAGAAGGAATACCCTTACGAGCGTTATCTGCCTCTCGATTGATTCGTTCAATCATCCCTGATTTAAGTGTAAAGGGTGATTGCAACAGAACATTCAGGTCTTTTGTATCCCCTAAACTCGTGAGCTGTTGGAATATTTTACTGATGTCTTCCCCCATCTCTTTGTTGGCGCTAAACAAACCAAAGTCAGTATAAAACCTACTGGTGATATGGTGATAATTCCCCGTTCCTAGGTGAACATAGCGTTTAAGTTGGTTTTGCTCTCGGCGGATTATTAAAATCATCTTAGCATGCGTTTTATAGCCAACAACACCATACAAAACATTGACACCAGCATCTTGCAATAGGCTGGCCTGTGTGATGTTATTTCCCTCATCAAACCTAGCCCTCAATTCAACAACAGCGGTAACTTCTTTTCCATTTTCTGCTGCTTGTTTCAGTGCATCAATGATTGCTGACTTTTCACCTGTACGATATAGCGTCATTCTGATAGCCAAAACATCTGGATCATTTGCGGCTGTTTGTAGAAACTCGATTACCGGTGAAAAAGAGTCATAGGGCAGGTGTAAAAGAATATCTTTATGCGCTATTTTTTCAAAAAATTGAAAAGATTGCTTTGATTGTTTTTTACTTGTGAGTAACTTTAAACCAGTTTGTGGCCCTGAGGTTTTTTGTCTAAAATTTCTGGGGGTAAAAGGTTTGAATAATAAATCGGGGCGGTTGGCTAAATCCGGTACTGAATTCAAACGGATTAGGTTAACAGGCCCGTTAACTTTGTACAGCTGCTCCTCTTTCATTTCATACTGGTCTAATAAAAATTGGTACATATGTTTAGGGCATTGTTCCGCAACTTCTAAACGGATTGCACCTCCATAACCCCTGCTTGATAATTCTCCTTGCAAGGCACTTTTAATATCAAGTACTTCTTCTTCATCAATTAATAAATTGGTATTTCGAGTTAATTTAAATTGATGACAGCCTGTAACAGTCATGCCCGGAAAGAGTTTAGATACATTGGAATGTAGAATAGAAGACAAAAATACAAAATCATTTTCACCATCTGAGGCTTCAGGTGGAAGCTTGATAATGCGTGGGAGTGAGCGCGGAACCTGCACAATTGCCAACCCATTTGAGCGACCAAAAGCATCCTTTCCTTCTAAGGAAACAATAAAGTTTAGACTTTTATTTAGTAAGCGTGGAAAAGGGTGGGATGGGTCAAGTCCCATTGGGCTGAGAACAGGCTGTAGGGAATTTAAAAAGAATTCTTTAATCCATTGTTTATGTTTTTCTTGCCAATGGTTTCGTCTTAAAAAGCGGATGCCTTCCTTTTCTAAGGCTGGAATTAAAGCTTGGTTTAGGGTTGAGTATTGGTCTTGAATGATTTTATGGGCTTGTTCTGAAAGCATGCTAATTGCTTCCTTGGCAAGTAACCCATCTGGTTTGGTCGTTGCGATAGGGTTAGCTGACATTTCATACAAACTTGCCATTCTAACTTCAAAGAATTCGTCTAAATTACTGCTTGAAATACAAAGATACTTTAATCTTTCTAATAAAGGTATCTTGGTGTTTTTTGCAGAGGCTAAAACCCGTTTATTAAACGCTAATAAACTACTTTCTTTATTGATATAGGGGGCATGGGTTAATTCTTCATTGCTAATGTTTGATGTCATTTTATTGCTCTTTTTTACAGCCACATTTAGGGACTAAATCTATACCACCTTCATTTCCTGGGTGGCATTTTAAAATTCTTTTGATTGCTAACCAACTGCCACAAAAAACACCATGTTGTTCAATGGCTTCAATTGAGTAGTGCGAGCAAGTTGGATAAAATCGACACCTAGGACCTAAAATGGGACTGATGAACCATTGGTAGAATTTAATGGGCAAGATTAATACTAACTTAAATGGATTTTTTGTTATTTTCATTTGTTTTTTAAATCGTTCGGTATCTTGAGTTAAAATACATTTTTACATTTTAAGATATTAACGAGGGCTTGTTTGTGAATTCTATACTAATTAAAGAAGCGAAAATCGTCAATGAGGGGAAAACTCTTGTTGGTGATGTCTTTATCAATAATGGCAAGATTGAAAAAATAGGCATTAAGCTTTCTATGAAAGCCGATAGAGTGATTGATGCTAAGGGACTTTATTTATTACCTGGTTTGATTGACGATCAGGTTCATTTTAGGGATCCTGGATTAACTGAAAAAGGTTCCATTGCGACAGAGTCTAAAGCTGCCGTTGCTGGTGGGATTACTTCTTTTATGGATATGCCGAATGTTAACCCCACCACTACCAGTATAAAGAATTTAGAAGCAAAATATGAATTAGCATCTGAAACTTCTTGGGCTAATTTTTCTTTTTATTTAGGTGCAACCAATGATAATTTAGAAGAAGTTAAAAAGCTTGATCCAAATAATAATTGTGGAGTTAAAATTTTTATGGGGGCTTCGACAGGTAATATGCTTGTCGATAAAGAAAAAGTGCTTACAGAGATTTTTAAAAATAGCCCAACCTTAATTACAACTCATTGTGAAGATACACCGATGATAAAAGCTGAAGAGGAAAAGTATCGTCAAAAGTATGGTGAAGATGTTCCTATGTCAGCTCACCCAGATATTCGTTGTCGTGAAGCTTGTTATAAATCCTCTTCTTTTGCCATTAATTTGGCTAAAAAAACGGGTGCTAATTTACACGTTTTACACATCACCACTGCTGAAGAAATGGAGTTGTTTGAAGATATTCCTTTAGCGGAAAAGAAGATTACTGCCGAAGCTTGCGTGCATCATTTATGGTTTAGTGATCAAGATTATGCAAGTAAAGATACTTTAATAAAGTGTAATCCAGCTATTAAAAAAGTCTCTGATCGAGATGCGATACGTCAAGCAGTAAATGATGGAAGAATAGATATCATTGCGACCGATCATGCCCCACATACTTGGGACGAAAAACAAAATAAGTATTTTTCTGCCCCCGCAGGTTTACCACAAGTTCAAACGTCATTGCTTGCTTTGTTAGATATGGTACATGAGGGGGTGTTTGATTTGGAAACGGTTGTGCAAAAAACCTCTCATAATGTTGCGATTCGCTATCAAATTCCAGATAGAGGCTATATTAGAGAAGGTTATTGGGCAGATTTGGTTTTGGTTGACCTGGATTCGCCTTATGAGACTAAAAACGAAGATGTTTTGTATAAGTGTGGCTGGTCTCCGTGGGAAGGCCATACGTTTAAGAGCTTGGTTAGAAGTACATTTGTAAATGGAAAGTTGGTTTTTCATGAGAACAAATTCTCAGACTTTAATCCTGGAACAAGAATGCGTTTCGCACGGACTTAAATTATTAATAGTTTTAGAATGATGAAGTTATTTAAAGATAAAAAATAGAGGAGAAGAAAGATGTCAGGAGTGTTTATTGGCAGACAACCTATTTTAGATAGAGAGATGAAGGTGTTTGCGTATGAGTTAGAGTTTCATAAAGGTTTTAATCCAACTCAAGAATCGCTGAATGCAACAGCAGAGTTAATTTCAAAAACAGAATCAGAAGTCGGCTTTCAGTCTATTATAGGTGACAAAACGGCAATGATTTCTTTTCCAAAGGAGCTTATTTCCTCTGAAACAATAGATTCTTTGAATGTTTCTTCAAATCTTGTATTGGAAGTGCCGAATGATGTTTTACATGACTCGGCAGCTTTAAAATCACTTAAAGATGTTAAATCGGCTGGAAACTCTCTAGCCTTGCAGAATTTTGTTGACGATGATTCGAGTGTAAAACTAGCTGGAATCAGTGAATTTGCAAAAATTGATAATGAAGAATATTCAGCTGTTAAGCTTCAAAAAATGGTTGAAGATTTACATGAAAAAGGGATTAAAGCAATTGCTGAGTGTGTTGAAACTGAAGAGATGTTCAACTACTTAAAAAAGATTGGTTTTGATTATTTTAAGGGACATTTTTTTACAAATCCTGTCATAATTAATGGTGAAAAACTGTCTGGAAACAAGATAACTTTATTGCAGTTAATGGCAAAAATCAATGATTCTGAAACGGCTTTTCACGAGCTTTCGGAGATTATTCGACAAGATGTAGCCCTTAGTCACAAGCTGTTAGTTGCGGTAAATAAACCTTCAGCGATGATTCCAGTTAAAGTTGAAAATATTGCTGATGCATTAAAATATATGGGCTTGAAGCGACTTAAGTTTTGGATAAATATGCTATTGCTGGGTCAGGTTGATGATGTTCCAAAAGAATTAATGGTGAGTTCACTAATAAGAGCTAAATTTTGTGAAACAATTGCACTAAATTCTGGTCATAAAGTAGATAAAGACAGTTATTTTTTAGTTGGCTTGTTTTCTTCTTTGGGAGCATTTTTTAAACTACCAATCGATCAAATTGTAGAAGAAATGCCGCTTGCAGAAGATATTGTCGCAGCCTTAATCAAAAAAGAAGGGCTTATGGGAGAAGCCTTGTCTTGTCTTGAAAGAATTGAGAGTACTTCGACAGAATACACTGAGCTTGACTTCCAAGGCTTAGGGATTAGTGAACTTGCAAATGCTTACTTGTCTTCTTCTGCATGGGCGCAAGAAGCAATTGCAAATTAGACTTGATAAAATCTAGGATGATTAATATGGCGATGCAATCAATAAACCCAGCGACAGATGAATTAATTGCTGAATTCGATGTTTGGGATGATGAAACACTTGAAGCTGTATTGACAGAAGTAGACTATAACTTTAATGACTGGGCAAAATTAACAACGCTAGAAGAAAGAACCATGTTGTTAAAACATTTGGCAGATGTATTAAGGGATGATCAAGATGTTTTGGCTGAATTGATTAGCCTAGAAATGGGTAAACTCTATACTGAAGCGAAAGCTGAAGTTGAAAAATGCGCCCTTCTTTGTGATTATTATGCGGAACATGCGGCAAGTCAGTTAGCGGATGAAACGGTCGAGTCTGGTGCTTCTAATAGCTTTGTATCCTATTTACCACTTGGTACTATTCTCGGTGTTATGCCTTGGAATTTTCCTTTTTGGCAAGTCTTTCGGTTTGCTGTTCCAGCCTTAACTGCTGGTAACTTAGTGGTGGTTAAACATGCTTCAAATGTACCGCAATGTGCTTTAGCAATTGCTGAAGTATTTCGTAAATCTGGTTACCCTGAAGGGTGTTATACGGCTTTGATGATCTCCGCTTCGCAAGTTGAATCTGTGATTAGAAGTCCCGTTATTAAAGCGGTTAGCTTAACGGGAAGTGAACCTGCAGGGAGAAGCGTTGCGGCCATTGCAGGTTCTGAATTGAAAAAATTGGTCCTAGAGTTGGGTGGTTCTGACCCTTTTATCGTGTTAGATAATGCTGAGGTCGATTTAGCCGTTGCTGGTGCAGTGCAAGGGCGTTTTTTAAATGTGGGGCAGAGCTGTATTGCTTCCAAACGCTTTATTGTTGATACTCATCTAGCGGATGAATTTACCGAAAAATTTAAGCAGGCGATTGAGGATAAATTTGTTGCTGGTGACCCAATGGATATACAAACCACGCTTGCACCAATGGCAAGACAAGATTTGTTGGATGAATTGCATCAGCAGGTAATGGATTCTGTGAATTTGGGGGCAAAGATTGTAACAGGTGGATATCAGTTAGATAGAGAAGGGTGTTATTATGCGCCGACTATCTTAACTAATGTAACGAGCAATATGCCTGCATTTAATGAAGAGTTTTTCGGCCCTGTCGCAATCGTTCTTAAAGCAAGTGAACCCGCGCATGCGCTAGGGATTGCTAATGCAACTGACTTTGGGTTATCAGGCTCAATCTGGTCGAATGATGCTGCAACGGCAGAAACCATGGCTAGAGGAATGGAATCAGGAGCGACTTTTATTAACAGTTTTAGTTTTTCTGATCCAAGGTTACCATTTGGAGGGGTTAAACATTCTGGTTATGGACGAGAATTGTCTGCTCAGGGTATTCGAGAGTTTGTCAATGTAAAAACAATTTGGATTAAGTAGGGTTATTGAATGAATTTGCTATTCAAAACATTAACGGATTTAAAAGAACCTGCTATTTTATTAAGATTGTTTATTCCGTTTGCCGCAGGTTTGATTTTGGTTTCCTTAATGGGGTATGGTTTATTTGGTATTTTCTTAACCAGTGATTTTGTGACTCAAAACCCAATGGTGCAAGATTTTAATCACTGGGAGCAGCAGGCAGAAAATACGATTGGTGCAATCCCTGTGATTGGTGGAATCATCCTTTGGTTTTTAGGGTTTGTGGTTGCGATTATTGCTGGCGTTATTGGGATTATTTTAGGCAGTTATCTGATTTTACTTTTTGCGATGATTATTACTGGTTTTATGACAGATTCACTGGTCAAAGCCGTTCACGATAAACACTATCCTTATACAGATTATACTGGTCATGGTTCTACCGCAGGAATGATTTGGCAGGTTGTTAAGTTTGGTCTGTTAATGCTGTTGTTATTGTTATTAACCTTGCCCTTGTTTTTTATCCCGCTTGTCAATATTGTTTGGTTTTGGTTGCTAGGGTTTTTCTTTTTTCGCTACTCCGTTGTTTTAGATGTCGGGCAAGTTATTTTGCCAGAAGCCATGTTTAATCGTTTAAGAGGCTTGACGAATTGGGAGCCAACTTCTGCTCTTGCAATTCTATTATTGTTGAGTGTTTTTCCTATCATTGGGTTTTTTGTACCTGTATTAGCGGTTATTGCTTTATCCCATTATTATTTCGATCAACTATCCTTAGAAAACGGAAAAGTTGATTAAAAATCACCAGGGGGGCGGGCCCTCCCCCGTAGGAATTTTGTATGAAATTAACCGATGAATTATTAAAAAGTATTTTTGACAATGTTCGTAATCTAATCCTTTCCTCCGTTGTAATCGCGGTTGCTGTTTTAATTATTAAAAATAATCTCGGTACTGAATCTCAGTTGTATTACATTGTGTTGGGTGGGGTTACCTTGATTTTGGGCGTGATTCTATTCTCGATTAATGTTGTGGCAGCTTGGTTAAAACTCGATGTTTTAATCCCCTCTCGGTGGAAGTTTTATTCTGCTGCGTTAATCTATACCTGGGTTTCAATTGAGTTTGTTAGATTTTTATGGGTCGGTAAAGTTATTACTGGGGTATAATTTTTACAAACTATGTAAAAGTACGCTATTGAATGGAGTAGGTTGCAATGGATTTAAAGGAAGATAAGTTTGAGACGATTTTTAATTTGTCTAAAGATGGCATTGCAATACTCGATTTAGAATCAAACTTTCTTGAATTCAATCCTGCTTATTTAAAAATGTCAGAATTCTCATATGAAGAATTGCTTTCCAAAAGTTGTATTGAATTATTTGTGCCAGAAGATGTCTCTCGTGCCAAAGAAGCGATTAGTCGAGTTATTGAACTAGGGTATGTTGAAAATTTTGAAAAAACCTGCATTTCCAAAACAGGCAAGCGCGTTAAATCAGTATGGGGTTGGCCCTATTACCAGATTTAAAGAGAATATTAATTTCAACAAAGGAATTACGCTATTATCTGAACGACTTGATGATGTCGAAAAACTCTCTAGGTACGATTTTTTTAACTAACCTACCTAATCGACGTTTCGTTGAAGATCGATTTGAACTATTAAAAAAAGAACTTTCGTCCTCTCTTAAATTATTTGTCGCATTCTTGGATTTAGATGGTTTTAAGGAAGTGAATGACAGCTATGGACATGAAACAGGCGATAGTCTATTGGTTGAACTCTCAGGAAGGTTACGACAAGAAATAAAAGCACCTGAAGTCGTTGCGCGCTTTGGTGGGGATGAAATCATGTACCAAGTGAAAGAAAATGACAAAAATCATGTAAGCTTCTATTCGTCTGAAGGAATCTTTACATCCGAAGATCAATACGTGAAGGAGATATCAGATGCAATTCATAATAATGAGTTGTTATTGCACTATCAACCTAAGTTTTGTTTGGTTAAGGGAGAAATAATCGGCTTTGAAGCCTTGGTTCGCGGGCAGTCACCAGAAAAAGGTCTGGTTCCTCCTTTAGACTTTATTCCAATGATTGAAGAGAATTTTTTAATCATAACGCTTGGAGAGTGGGTTGTAACGGAAGTTTCAAAACAGCTTGTAAAATGGAACTGTGAAGGTTTTGATTGGACGGTATCTGTTAATATTGCGGCAAGACATTTTTTGGACGACTCATTTTTACCTTTTATTAAAAGGACTTTAAATGAAAATCCCGACTTAAATCCCAAAACCTTAGAAATAGAAATACTCGAATCAACGGCGTTAAAAGACATTTATAAAGCAAAAAATGTAATTTCCTAAGGTAAAAAATTGGGTGTAAAATTTGCACTTGATGATTTTGGAGCGGGCTTTTCTTCGCTATCCTATTTAAAAGATTTAACCGTTGATTGTTTAAAAATTGATCGTTCTTTTATTCAAGAAATACTTGTGAATAAGAAGAATATTGAACTGGTTGAAGTTATTATCAATTTAGGAAAAATCTTTAAGTTAGAAATTGTGGCAGAGGGCGTAGAAACCGTAGAAGAATGTATCGTCTTAATGCGTTATGGTTGTGATACCGTTCAGGGCTATATGATTTCTAAACCTATGCTTGGTAGTTCGGTGATAAATTGGGTTGAAAGTTATACGCCTGAATCGCAATGGTATGACTGGAAGGACATCTTTTGGGATAAAAAGGATTTCCCCTTGTTGATGGCAGAAGTAGATCATATTGTTTGGATTGAAAAGGTCATTAAGGAGACACTTAACAACT
>CAYUHO010000035.1:0-12730 GCA_964444445.1 uncultured Piscirickettsiaceae bacterium
AGACGAAGGTGGACGTCACACGCCATTCTTCCAAGGTTACCGTCCACAGTTCTACTTCAGAACAACAGACGTAACAGGTGCATGTGAATTACCAGCAGGAACAGAAATGGTTATGCCTGGTGACAACGTGCAAATGGTAGTCGAGCTAATCAACCCAATCGCAATGGCAGACGGACTACGTTTTGCAATCCGTGAAGGTGGTCGTACAGTTGGAGCAGGTGTTGTTGCTAAGATTATTGCTTAATAATTATCACTAGTAACCACTTGGTTTAAAAAGGGAGCAATAGCTCCCTTTTTTATTGCCTGGGGTTTTTGATGTAAAAATCACCAGGGGTGGTGAGGTTTCTTAAGACCCTAATCCTCAGATAGGAGTTTGGCATATAGAACCACCCCTTTTACTATATGGCATTAGAGAAAATGCCCGCCGAACCTATGGGTGCGACTAAGATTTTCTCCAAAGACCTATAGCAAAAGGTCTGGCACTATATATCCAAATCCTATCTAAGGATTAGGGTAAAATAAGACTTGCCAAAAAACTATAGTGTTTGTATAATCCTCCTTTTTTTCGCGGTCGTGAAAAAAGAAATGTTTATTTAGGGGTATAGCTCCAATGGCTAGAGCACCGGATTCCAAATCCGGGTGTTGGGAGTTCGAATCTCTCTACCCCTGCCAAATTTTATAGCCTGTTGTTTGTAAAAATATGACAGGCTTTTTTATGTTTTAGTAGATAAGAAGATTATGAGTAAAAAGATAGAAACTAAGTCTGATGGTCGTTCGATGGAGTCAGCTAAAAGCATTGTAGCTCTATTGTTGTTGTTAGTGAGTCTTGTTGGTTACTATAAGTTCGCTGATGTGCATGCGGTAATTAGAGTTTTAGGGTTGCTTGCAGGTGTTGGTTTGGCTACATTTGTATTTTACCAGTCCGAAAAAGGTCGCTCGTGGTTTAAGTATTTATCAAGTGCTAAAAAAGAAGTTAGGCAAGTGATTTGGCCAACGCGTCAAGAAACAGTGCAGATGACATTGATTGTTTTTGTGGCAGTTATTATTATGAGTATTTTCTTGTGGTTAGTCGACATGTTTTTCCTTTGGGGTGTGCAGTTGCTGACAGGGCAAGGGAGCTAGGAAGGAAGATATGGCGCAAAGATGGTACGTAGTTCATGCTTATTCAGGGTATGAGAAAAAAGTAAAGGCTGCAATTGCAGAGTACGTTGAAAGAGCGGGCTTGGAATCTTCATTTGGAGATGTTCTAGTTCCTTCTGAAGAAGTTGTTGAAGTAAGAAACGGCAAGAAAAGAACTTCTGAAAGAAAGTTTTTTCCAGGTTATGTGCTTGTTCAGATGGAAATGAGTGAAGAGACTTGGCATCTTATAAAATCTGTGCCTCAGGTAATGGGCTTTATTGGTGGTACAGCAGCTCGACCTGCTCCGATTTCTCAAAAAGAAGTGGATAATATTTTGCAGAGAGTTTCTGACGGTGTTGATAAGCCACGTCCGAAAGTTATGTATGAGCCTGGTGAGATGGTGCGCGTAATTGATGGGCCGTTTAAGGATTTTGAGGCGGTTGTTGGTGAAGTGGATTATGATAAGAATAAGCTTCAGGTTCAGGTGTTGATATTTGGACGTTCCACGACAGTTGATCTTGAATTTACACAAGTTGAAAAAAATTAAATAAGTTTTAAGTTGTTTTAAAGGGTTAGCTCTCTTGAAACGATAATTTTAACCCCCTGGGGAGCTGAAAAGCGCTTGACCCACAAGGAGTGAATGATGGCTAAGAAGATAGATGCCTATATTAAATTGCAGGTCCCTGCTGGGAACGCAAATCCAAGTCCGCCGGTTGGTCCAGCATTGGGTCAGCATGGTGTGAATATCATGGAGTTTTGTAAAGCGTTCAACGCACAAACTCAGCAACTAGAGAAAGGCATGCCTGTTCCTGTTGTAATCTCAGTATTTAGTGATAAAAGCTTTACTTTTATTACCAAAACACCACCTGCTTCCATCTTGTTGAAAAAAGCAGCTGGAATCCAAAAGGGTTCTGGTGTTCCAAATATGGATAAAGTTGGAACAGTTACTCGCGCGCAGTTAGAAGAAATTGCAGAAACTAAAATGGCAGACCTTAATGCAAACGATATGGATGCAGCAGTAAAAATTATTGCTGGATCTGCACGTAGCATGGGCTTGAATGTAGAAGGGTAATTGAGATGGCTAAATTAACAAAAAAACAAAAAGCTTACGCTGATAAGTTGGTTGCTGATAAAGCATATGATGCGGTTGAAGGTTTCTCTTTGGTTTCTGAATTGGCAAGTGCTAAGTTTGCTGAGTCTGTAGACGTAGCAATCAAGTTAGGTATTGATCCACGTAAATCTGATCAGGTAGTGCGCGGTGCGACGGTAATGCCAAATGGTACTGGTAAAGATGTTCGTGTAGCAGTGTTTACTGGTGAAGCGAATGCTCAAGCAGCAAAAGATGCTGGTGCTGACTTTGTTGGTATGGAAGAGTTGGCGCAAGAAGTTAAAGGCGGCATGATGGATTTTGATGTTGTTGTTGCTTCTCCAGATGCAATGCGTGTTGTTGGTATGTTAGGTCAGGTACTTGGTCCACGTGGTCTTATGCCTAATCCTAAAACAGGAACGGTAACACCAGACGTTGCTGGCGCAGTTCAAAAAGCTAAGTCTGGGCAAGTTAGATTCCGTGCTGACAAAGCAGGAATTGTTCATGCTTCAATCGGTAAGGTAGATTTTGCTCCAGAGAAGCTGGTTGAGAATTTAAACGCTTTATTAGAAGATTTAAATAAAGCAAAACCAGCAGCAGCTAAAGGTACATACCTTAAAAAAATCTCTATTTCTAGCACTATGGGGCCAGGGATTTTAGTAGATCAATCTAGTCTTTAAGTGATAAAGAATTTTTTAATCTGATTTATCAGGTTAAAAATGCGAAATGGGACTCCTTAAATTAATAGTCTTAATTGAGTGAGCGCCCATCGCAGACCGTAGGCGAAGGAATCATTTCTTTCTTAATTGTAATAAGCCTACGTAGATGGAAGAGTCTAGTTTAACAATTGTTAAGCTGGATTGAGTTGGAGGTTATATGGCTCTCAATTTGGAAGATAAAAAAGCTGTTGTTGAACAGGTTTCTGCTATTGCATCAGAAGCGGGTTCTATGGTTGCAGCTGAATATCGTGGATTGACTGTAACACAACTAACTGAGCTTCGTGCAAACGCACGTGCTGCTAACGTACAAATTCGTGTTGCTAAAAACACATTAGTACGTCGTGCAGTACAGGGAACAAAATTTGAAGATATGGCAGAAACATTTGTCGGACCTTTAGTTTTTGCATTCTCTGGTGAAGAACTTGGGAATGCTGCTCGTGTTTTCAAAGACTTTGCTAAGGCAAATGATGCTCTAGTAGTTAAATCACTTTCTATTGGTGAGGGTGTGATGGATTCATCACAACTAAATACCGTAGCGGCATTGCCGACATATGATGAAGCGCTATCTAAGCTTCTATATGTGATGAAGGAGCCTGTTGCAAAACTTGCTCGTGGTTTGGTTGCAGTTAAAGATCAAAAAGAAGAAGCGGCTTAAATTTAAGTCACTCAATTATTAAGAATTAAGTTAAGGAAATAATCATGGCGATTACAAAAGATGATATTTTAGAAGCAGTTGCAAATATGTCAGTAATGGAAGTTGTTGAACTAGTTGAAGCAATGGAAGAGAAGTTTGGTGTATCTGCTGCGGCTGTAGCTGTAGCTGGTCCTGCTGGTGATGCTGGTGGAGCTGCTGAAGAGAAGAGCGAATTTGACGTTGTTCTAACTGGCGCTGGTGCTAACAAAGTTGCAGCGATCAAGGCTGTTCGTGGCGCAACTGGTCTAGGTCTTAAAGAAGCGAAAGGTGCTGTTGAAAGTGTACCATTCGTAGTTAAAGAAGGTGTTTCTAAAGAAGAAGCAGAAGCTTTAGCGAATGATCTTAAAGAAGCTGGTGTAGAAGTAGAAATTAAGTAATAACTTTTTTTCTATCGTTTTTGAAAGTTAAGTATTCAAGCTTTCAAAAACGAGAAAATGGCTGACGTTTTTGCGTTGGCCTTTTGCCGTTTTAAGGTGGCTAAAAAAAATCTTAAATTAGTAGTGTGTAAAAGTGTGACTGATAGAGGTCAGCTTTGATTCTGTATTTACAGTTTTACGCATTTTTTGAAGCCTTCAGTGCTTCAGTAACTTTAAAGACCTTGTTCTTTATAGAAATCTAGGAAAATAAATGACTTACTCTTTAACCGAAAAGAAACGTATCCGTAAAGATTTTTCAAACACAACCCCTGTACTTGAAGTTCCATATTTATTATCGCTTCAAAAAGGTTCTTTTAAAGAATTTTTACAAAGCGATGTTAAACCGTTAAAAAGAACTATTACAGGCTTGCACTCTGCTTTCACTTCTGTATTTCCGATACATGGTGTTGCAGGAACCGCTGACTTAGAATATGTAAGCTATACACTAGGACAACCTGAATTTGATGTTAAAGAATGTAAACAGCGTGGTGTAACCTATGCTTCTCCTTTAAGAGTTAAAATGCGTCTAGTCTTATTCGATAAAGATGCGCCTGCAGGAAAAAGACCTGTAAAAGATGTTAAAGAACAAGAAGTTTATTTGGGTGATATTCCCTTGATGACGGACAATGGTACTTTTGTCATTAATGGTACTGAGCGAGTAATTGTGACTCAATTACACCGTTCTCCTGGTGTGATTTTTGATAGTGATAAAGGTAAGTCCCATTCTTCTGGGAAGGTACTTTTCAATGCGAGAATAATTCCATACCGTGGTTCTTGGTTAGATTTTGAATTTGATCATAACGATTGTGTTTTTGTTCGTATTGATAGGCGTCGTAAACTACCCGTTACTATTATTTTGCGATCACTTGGTTATACTAATGAGCAGATTTTAGACTGTTTTTTTGATCATTCTTCTTTCTCTTTAGTTAAAGGTCAGTTTGTACTGGATTTAGATGTTGATCAGTTAAAAGGTCAAACAGCAGCATTTGATATTGTTGTTGATGGTAAGGCCATCATTAAAGAAGGCAAGAAAATTACTGCTAGAACGGTTAAACAACTAAAAGAAGCAAAGGTAAAAAGTACGGTTGTACCTGATGAGTTTGTACTTGGTAAAGTTCTATCTGCTGGAATCATGGATGCAAAAACAGGTGAGTTAGTTGCAAGAGCAAACGAAGTAATTACACTTGATCTGATTGAGTCAATTAAAAATATTGGAAAAGTTTCTTTCAAAACATTGTTTATCGATTCTGCTGTAAATGGTTCTTATATTTCAGATACTTTGAATCTTGATAGTACGCTTACTAAATTGGAAGCTCAGATCGAAATTTATCGTATGATGCGCCCTGGTGAGCCACCGACAAAAGAGTCTTCTGAAGCATTATTTAAGAGTCTGTTCTTTGATGACACTCGTTATGATTTATCTAATGTTGGTCGCATGAAGTTAAATAGACGCCTTGGCCGCAAAGAAAATGATGGTGTAACGGTTCTAGAAGCTGAAGATATTATCGATGTAGTACAAGAATTGCTAAATATCAGAAACGGTGTTAGTTCGGTTGATGATATTGATACTTTAGGTAATCGTCGTATTAGGGCGGTTGGTGAGATGGCTGAAAATGCTTTCCGTGTAGGTTTAGTTAGAGTAGAGCGTGCTGTTAAAGAGCGTTTGAATAATGCCGAGACAGACGGACTTCTTCCGCAGGATTTGATTAATTCAAAACCTGTTTCGGCTGCGACTAAAGAATTCTTTGGTTCAAGTCAATTGTCTCAGTTTATGGATCAGGTTAATCCTCTATCAGAAGTTACACATAAACGCCGTGTTTCAGCGTTAGGGCCAGGCGGTCTAACTCGTGAACGTGCTGGTTTTGAAATACGTGATGTTCACCCAACTCACTATGGTCGTGTCTGCCCAATTGAAACGCCAGAAGGTCCAAACATTGGTTTAATTAATACCTTGGCAATTTACGCAAGAACAAATAAGTATGGTTTCCTAGAAGCGCCTTATCGAAAAGTTATCAACGGTAAGGTTACTGATGAAGTTGAATATATTTCAGCAATTGATGAAGCAGACTATGTAATTGCTCAGGCAAGTGTAAGTGTTGATACTAAAGGCAAGCTGGTTGATAATCTTGTAACAGCACGTCATAAAGGCGAAACAGTTTTGGCTTCGTCGAAAGATGTTAATTATATGGATGTATCGGCAAAACAAATCGTTTCGGTAGCAGCTTCGTTAATACCTTTCCTAGAGCATGATGATGCTAACCGTGCCTTGATGGGTTCTAACATGCAACGTCAAGCAGTACCAACTTTGAGAGCTGATAAGCCTCTTGTTGGAACAGGAATGGAGAAAACAGTTGCGATAGATTCAGGTGTTACTGTTGTCGCAGATCGTGGTGGTAAAGTACTCTCTTCTGATGCATCTCGTATTGTTGTTCGTGTTAATCAGGATGAAATCGTTACCGGTGAGTCTGGGGTAGATATTTATAATTTAGTTAAATATCAGCGCTCTAACCAAAACACATGTATTAACCAAAAGCCAATTGTTAAAGCAGGTGAGGTTGTTAATCGTGGTGATGTGCTAGCCGATGGTCCATCAACTGACTTAGGTGAATTAGCGATTGGTCAAAATATGCGTATCGCGTTTATGCCATGGAATGGTTATAACTTCGAGGATTCGATATTAGTTTCAGAACGTGTTGTACAAGAAGATCGTTATACAACTATTCATATTGAAGAGCTTACCTGTTTAGCTCGTGATACTAAGCTTGGACCAGAAGAAGTTACTGCTGATATACCAAATGTTGGTGAAGCTGCTCTTTCTAAATTAGATGAATGCGGTATTGTTTATGTTGGTGCTGAAGTTAAGCAAGGTGATATTTTAGTTGCAAAGGTTACCCCTAAAGGTGAAACGCAATTAACACCAGAAGAGAAGCTGCTACGCGCAATCTTTGGTGAAAAAGCATCTGACGTAAAAGATACTTCTTTGAGAGTGACAAAGGGTGTTGAAGGTACGGTTATTGATGTTCAAGTGTTCACTCGTGAAGGTATTCAAAAGGATGCTAGAGCGCTTGAAATTCAAGAAGAAGAACTACAAAAAGTTCGTAAAGATATTGATGAAAAATATTCAATATTGGAGGTAGATACACTTGAACGTGTTAGACAAATCCTTGTTAGTCAAAAACTCGTAAACGGATCAACTGTTACAGATGAAATGCTAGATGAATTAGACTCAGAAAAATGGTTTGGTTTAAATGTAGAAGATTCAGATGTATCTGGTCAGCTTGAAGGGCTAGAAAAAGCTTTGGCTGAAAATAGACAAGAGTTAAATGAAGTCTTTGAAGAAAAGAAAAAGAAATTAACTCAAGGCGATGATTTACAGCCAGGTGTTTCTAAGATGGTTAAGGTTTATGTTGCCGTTAAGCGTCGTATTCAGCCTGGAGACAAAATGGCTGGGCGTCATGGTAACAAAGGTGTAATCTCAAGAATCTGTGCTGTTGAAGATATGCCATATGATGAAAGTGGTCGTCCTGTTGATATTTGCCTTAACCCACTAGGTGTACCATCACGTATGAATGTTGGTCAAATTTTAGAAACGCACCTTGGGCTTGCTGCTTGGGGTCTGGGAGATAAAATTGACTCAATGCTTAAGCAGAAAGCAGATGTTAAAGAACTTAAAGATTTCTTTGGTAAGATTTACAACGAAACTGAAGGGCAAGGTGTTGACTTTAAAGGCTTCTCTGATGAAGAAATTATTGAGTTGGCAGGTAACCTTCGTAAAGGTGTACCGATGGCTTCACCTGTGTTTGAAGGGGCTTCAGAGGATCAAATTAAAGCGTTATTGCGCTTAGCAGATCTTCCTGAATCTGGTCAAATGGAATTGTTTGATGGTATAACCGGTGAGAAATTCGATCGCCCAGTAACAGTTGGTTATATGTACTATCTAAAACTAAACCACTTGGTTGATGACAAAATGCACGCTCGTTCAACAGGACCTTACAGCTTGGTAACTCAGCAACCACTTGGTGGTAAAGCTCAGTTTGGTGGGCAAAGATTTGGGGAAATGGAAGTATGGGCACTTGAAGCTTATGGTGCTGCTTTCACCCTACAAGAAATGCTAACTGTTAAGTCGGATGACTTGAACGGTCGTACTAGAATGTATAAAAACATTGTAGATGGAAATGAATATATGGAACCTGGTATTCCAGAGTCATTCAGCGTATTAAGAAAAGAGATACGTGCCCTTGGAATTGATATAGAGTTGGAGCAAGAATAATGAAAGATTTATTAGGATTTCTAAAAAAACAAAATGCATCGAGTGATTTTGACACAATTAAAGTATCGTTAGCTTCACCTGAAAAAATTCGTTCATGGTCTTTTGGTGAGGTAAAAAAACCTGAAACAATTAATTATCGCACCTTTAAACCTGAGCGTGATGGTCTATTCTGTGCCAAGATTTTTGGGCCTATTCGTGATTACGAATGTTTATGTGGAAAGTATAAGCGCCTTAAGTATCGTGGAGTTGTTTGTGAAAAATGTGGTGTTGAAGTAACACAATCTAAAGTGCGTCGTGAGCGTATGGGACACATTGATCTTGCAACTTGTGTTGCTCATATCTGGTTCCTTAAATCTTTACCGTCTCGTATTGGTTTAATGTTAGACATGACATTAAAGCAAATTGAAGCAGTGCTTTATTTTGAAGTATTTATGGTTGTCGATCCTGGTCTTACACCATTGGAGCCATGGCAGATTTTAACTGAGGAAGAGTACTTAGATGCGCTTGATGAGTATGGTGATGAATTTGAATCTCAAATGGGTGCAGAAGCAATTAAAAAGATGCTTCAGTCTATTGATTTATCTGAAGAATCAACTCGTTTACGTGAAGAAATGGAAGCGACTAGTTCTGAGACTAAGCAAAAGAAACTTTCAAAACGTTTGAAAATCATTGATTCATTTTTGCAGTCAGGAAATAAACCAGAATGGATGTTGCTAGATGTATTACCGGTTTTACCGCCAGAATTACGTCCGCTTGTACCGCTTGATGGTGGTCGTTTTGCAACTTCCGATTTGAATGATTTGTATCGTCGCGTTATTAACCGTAATAATCGATTGAAAAGACTGTTAGATTTGATGGCACCAGATATTATTGTTCGTAACGAGAAACGTATGCTTCAAGAGTCAGTTGACTCTATGTTGGATAATGGTCGCCGTGGTCGTGCAGTAACAGGTACAAACAAACGCCAGCTTAAATCTTTAGCTGACATGATTAAAGGTAAGCAAGGTCGTTTCCGTCAAAACTTATTAGGTAAACGTGTTGATTACTCTGGTCGTTCAGTCATTGTAGTAGGGCCAACTTTAAGACTACACCAGTGTGGTTTACCTAAGAAAATGGCACTTGAATTATTTAAGCCATTTATTTTTAGTCGTTTACAAAAAAGTGGTCAGGCAACAACAATTAAAGCAGCCAAGAAGATGGTTGAGCAAGGGTTACCTGAAGTATGGGATGTATTGGATGACGTTATCCGTGAGCACCCTATCTTATTGAACCGTGCGCCAACACTTCATAGACTAGGGATTCAAGCTTTTGAACCTGTGTTGATTGAAGACAAAGCAATTAATCTTCACCCTCTAGTATGTTCTGCATTTAACGCCGATTTCGATGGTGACCAGATGGCGGTTCACGTGCCATTGTCACTTGAAGCACAGGTTGAAGCTCGCACTCTAATGATGTCAACTAACAACTTGCTTTCGCCTGCTAACGGTGATCCGATAATTGTACCTTCACAGGATGTTGTTCTCGGGCTTTATTACATTACAAGAGAATCTATCAATGCTAAGGGTGAAGGTAAAGCCTTTTCTAACTGGCAAGAGGTTCAACGAGCTGTAGATGCAAAAGCTGTGCATTTGCACGCTAGGATTAAATTGCGAATAAAGCACGCTTTAATTGGTGAGAACGGTGAGACAACCCAAGTTAACAAGATTGTAGATACTACGGTTGGTCGTGCATTGCTAATGAAAGTTCTGCCAGATGGTTTAAGTTATGATTTGATTAATATTAAGTTGACTAAAAAGAACGTGTCTAAAGCATTAAATGCTTGCTATCGTATTTTAGGCCCTAAAGAAACCGTTATTTTTGCTGACCAACTGATGTATGCTGGATTTAAATGGTCAACTATGGCGGGTCTGTCTTTCTGTCTTGATGACATGTTAATTCCAGAAGAAAAAGCACCTATTCTTGAAAAAGCTGAAGAGCAAGTTGCGGAAATCCAAGAACAATTTGCGCAAGGTTTAGTTACAGAAGGCGAGCGTTATAACAAAGTTGTTGATATTTGGTCTCATACCAATGAATTAGTTACCAAGTCAATGATGGGTGACCTACAAACAGAAACCGTTGTTAATGCAGAAGGAAAAAAAGAAGAACAGTCTTCATTTAACTCTGTTTATATGATGGCAGACTCGGGAGCTCGTGGTTCTGTCGCTCAGATGCGCCAGCTTGGTGGAATGCGTGGTTTGATGGCTAAGCCAGATGGTTCTATTATCGAAACACCAATTACGGCGAACTTCCGTGAAGGTTTAAACGTACTACAGTACTTTATTTCGACTCACGGAGCTCGTAAAGGACTAGCGGATACAGCATTGAAAACTGCGAACTCAGGTTACTTGACAAGGCGGTTAGTTGATGTTGCTCAAGATGTTGTTGTTACCGAAAAAGATTGTGGTACTTCAGCAAGTGTTCAGGTCACCTCTCATGTAGAAGGTGGAGATGTTGTAGAAGAGTTGACGGATAGAATTCTTGGGCGTGTGATTGCTGAAGATCTTAAGGGAACAGATGGAGTTCTAATAGCAGAAAAAGATACATTATTAGATGAAAGGCTTGTTAAGCAAATTGATGAAGCTGGTATTGATAGTGTCCAAGTGAGATCTCCAATTACTTGTGAAACAAAGTTTGGTATTTGCCAGATGTGCTATGGACGTGATTTAGCACGCGGTCATATGGTTAACCTTGGTGAAGCCGTCGGTGTAATGGGTGCTCAGTCAATTGGTGAACCTGGTACTCAGTTAACAATGCGTACTTTCCATATTGGGGGAACAGCCTCAGCAACTGCAGCACAGAACCAGATTGAAATACAACACAATGGTACTGTTAAATTTGATAATTTAAAAGCAATCACCAACTCTGATAAAAAAGTAGTGGTTGTTTCTCGTTCAGGTAGTGTTTCTGTTCTTGATGAGTCAGGGCGTGAGAAAGAGCGTTATAAGATTTCTTATGGTACCTATTTAAATGCGACAGATGGTGCCAAAGTTAAATCTGGTGATGTGTTAGCTACATGGGATGCACATACTCACCCAATTGTTACAGAAGCAGAAGGTGAAGTTTTGTTTGGTAACTTTGAAGGAGTGGTTGACGAAACGGTAGATGAAATTACAGGTTTAACTTCATATGTTGTTAAAACAAATGCAGAAAGAACTTCATCAGCTAAAGATGTTCGCCCTTACATTCAGCTTGTAGATATTAATGGTGAGTCTGTTGTTTTCCCTGGTACGAATACTCCAGCCATGTATTATCTTCCTGAAAATGCAACGATAGTGGTCAGTAAAGGGGATAAGGTTGGCTCTGGTGATATTCTAGCAAGGCTTCCACAAGAGTCTTCTAAAAACAAAGATATCACAGGGGGGCTTCCAAGGGTTGCCGACCTATTTGAGGCAAGACAACCTAAAGATCCATCGATTATGGCAGAAGTATCTGGGGTCATCAGTTTTGGTAAAGAAACAAAAGGTAAGCAACGTCTAGTTATTACACAAGATTCTGGTGAACAGCATGAAAGTTTGATTCCAAAATGGCGTACTGTTGATGCCTTTGAAGGTGAAAGAGTTGAGAAAGGGGATGTGGTTGTTGATGGTAACCCTAATCCACACGATATTCTTCGCCTACTTGGTGTGGAAGCTTTAACAAAATATATTGTGGATGAAGTTCAAGATGTTTATCGTTTACAAGGTGTAAAAATCAATGATAAACACATTGAAACTGTTGTTAGACAAATGTTAAGAAAGGTTGAAATTCTTTCATCTGGAGATACGAATTTAATTCGAGGTGATCAGGCTGAATACTCGAGAGTATTGGAAATAAATGAAAAGATGCGAGAAGAAGGGAAAGTGGAAGCAACATTCCAAAGAATGCTATTAGGTATTACTAAGTCTTCTCTTGCAACTGAATCCTTTATTTCAGCAGCTTCTTTCCAAGAAACAACAAGAGTATTAACAGAAGCAGCTGTTAGTGGTAAAAAAGATGGCTTGGTAGGTCTTAAGGAAAACGTGATTGTTGGTAGATTAATCCCAGCAGGTACTGGTTTTGCATATCATCAAGCTAGAAAGGAAGCTAGTGATAAAGCTGAGTTAGAGCTATCCATGTTCATGAATGCATCTGACCCAGAAGAAGAACCTGAGATTTCTTTTGATACGAATGTAGAAACGGATGCTACGGAAGAATCTGCAGAATAAGTTAAGTGTGGGTTAGGTTGACTTATTCTTTAATTCAAAAACTTATACTTGACAATAGGGTTTTAGGTAACTAAAATCCACCAGCTCTAATCCTAGGCGATAGTTTGGGGTTGGAATAACAAAAAAGGTTCCCTTTATGGAATCTCGAATTAAAACTTTAATGGAGTAACCTTAATGGCTACTATTAACCAGTTCCTGCGTC